>JAQBWG010000038.1 GCA_027625225.1 Chloroflexota bacterium
TGGTAGCCATATGCATCTCCCTGGCTGTTTAGCCAAGTATGTCTGTGGAGTTTTCGCCATTGTACGACGGGGCCACGATGCCCACAAGCAAAGGTGATTCGTCGAAGGATATCCCCAGTCCCGCGTGAGACGAATTTCAAAGAAGCATTCCGCGACGAATCACACGAGCTGGGGATGTTGCTTTTGAAGGGTCGTGATGCGCCGCATCGTATTTGACACCCCTATACCCATATACTATGATTTCCGCTAGGAACGTCTCTGCGAGGCAAGGTAGCTCAGCGGCAGAGCGGGCGCTTCATAAGCGCTAGGTCACAGGTTCGAACCCTGTCCTTGCCACCCGATATGATACAAATCCGACCCTCCGTCGCATATCAGTGGGACTGGTGTATCGAAACCAGGCAAGCACCTTAACACACGCTATCAGTCTGGGCGGTTAGCTCAGTGGTTAGAGCACCTGCTTCACACGCAGGGGGTCAGAGGTTCGAATCCTCTATCGCCCACCATACCAAAATTGATTCAACGGACAGTGAGTATAGCTATGGTTTCCAGGCCGAAGTGGCGGAACGGCAGACGCGCTACGTTCAGGGCGTAGTGCCCGTAAGGGTGTGTGGGTTCAAATCCCACCTTCGGCACCACCCGACGAATTTCCTGGATATTCATGCGCTTGTAGCTCAGTTGGATAGAGCGCAGCCCTGCGAAGGCTGAGGTCGTGGGTTCAAGTCCCGCCAAGCGCACTTTTTACGCACAGGCTCACTGTTCACACCGACGTGTATTGTCTCGGGGTATTTCTGGGCGATTAGCTCAGTGGTTAGAGCACCTGCTTTACACGCAGGGAGTCAGAGGTTCGAATCCTCTATCGCCCACCATACGTACAGTGATGATGAACCCGATACGGAACGGACGGCAGACCTAAAATCGAACGTGAAGGCTGTGTTTCCCTACCCTGATTAATTCCGAACGGTGGTCTTCGAAGGCGTTTACACAACACAGGAGGCGGTATGGCGGACCTAACACGAGCGCGTGACGTTGCGCAGAAAATGATTGAGAACGTCAAACGGGTCATCGTGGGTAAAGACCGCGCCGTAGAACTCGGACTGATAGCGATTATGTGTCAGGGGCATATCCTCATCGAGGACGTGCCCGGTGTAGGGAAAACGATGCTAGCAAGGAGCCTTGCGCGTTCTTGCGGCAGTTCCTTCCGCCGAATCCAATTCACTCCCGACCTTCTTCCCAGCGACATCACGGGCGTTTCTATATACAACCAAAAAATGAGCGAGTTCGAGTTCAAAAAGGGCCCTATCTTCGCTCAAGTCGTTCTGGCGGACGAAATCAACAGGGCCACCCCCAAAACTCAATCGGCACTACTGGAAGCCATGGAAGAGCGCCAGGTCACGGTAGAGGGCGTCACTCATCCCGTCCCCAGGCCGTTCACCGTCATGGCAACGCAGAACCCTGTCGAATATGAAGGCACATTTCCTTTGCCCGAAGCACAGCTCGACCGCTTTTTCCTCATCATCACCCTCGGCTACCCAAGTCCAGAAGAAGAATTGCGCATCATTGACGGCCAGCAGACGGCCCATCCCATCGAGTCTTTGGAATCGGTCGCATCTCCCGAAGACATCCAGGTGCTGCAGGACACCACCCGCAGCGTATTCGTGGACGAGCTAGTCAAACAGTATGCCATCACGCTCAATAGGCAGACACGCTCCAACGAGGACATTTCGCTTGGCAGCTCCCCCCGTGGTTCACTCGCACTGGTTCGCGGCGCACAGGCTCTCGCGCTCATCCGGGGTCGCGACTATGTGCTCCCCGACGATGTGAAGGAGCTGGCGGTGCCTGTCATGGCGCACAGAATCATCGTTTCTGCCGCAGCACGGATGCGCGGTATTCAAGGGTCGAATATCATCTCCAGCCTTGTGGACAAAACACCCGTCCCCGGCGCACAGGTGCGAGGCGTAGTGAAAACGTGAACGAATTACCATGATGCGCATCGTTCCCCGTAAGCGGCTGTATCTCATCGTCATCCTACTAGCGGTGACGACAGTGACAGCGCTCGCGACAGGACTGGGAATCTTCTACCGGTTGCTGTACATCATGGCCCTGGCGGCCGGCCTCAGTTTCATATGGAGCTGGCTCAGCCTCAAAGCGTTGAATGTCGTAGTTGATCGCCGCCGCCTGCAAGTCCAAGTGGGCGACCCTCTCAACGAAAATATCACCGTCGAGAACCTTTCGAAGCTGCCACGTCCGGGCATCGTAGTAGAGGACACCAGCGACCTTCCCGGTTTCTCTACCGGTAGGGTCGTCCACCTCGGACCGAGTAGCAGACAATCATGGATCGCTACCGGAACGGCAAGAAAACGAGGTCTCTATACTCTGGGGCCTATCCGGCTATCGTGTATCGACCCCTTCGGCCTGTTTAATACCGAGCAGATTCGCCACGGCTCAGTATCGGTAGTAGTGTACCCAAAAACCTATGAAGTACCCGAGTTCTCCATGCCTGCCGCCCTTCTATCGGGCGAAAGTTCTCTGAAAAAACGTACGCACGATTTAACCCCGTATGCATCGAGTATTCGTGAGTACGCTGCCGGGGATAGCTTAAGCCGGGTACACTGGAATAGCACCGCCCGTCTTGGCAAGTTGATGTCCAAGGATTTCGACGAAGGTCGCTCCAGCGATGTGTGGGTTGTTGTAGACCTCCATCGGGATGTTCAGGCGGGAACACTGGAAGACAGCACCGACGAATACGCCGTTTCAATCGGCGCTTCGTTGGCAAAGCGCTTCCTGGCAACGGGGCTACCCGTAGGCATGTTGGTATACGGCGACAAGAAATACGTCGTTCCGGCTGAGACAGGGTCGGGGCAGCTTGACCAGATGATGGAATATCTGGCCAGAGCAAAAGCAACAGGCAATGTCACGCTGGGAGAAGCCTTACCCAAAGATGAAGCTCTGTGGACAAATCACACCACCCTTATAGTTATCACCGCATCGCCTAGACAGGAATGGGTAACGGCACTCCAAGAACTTATGCGACGGCGCGTCCGGATTGCCTCCGTGCTGCTAGATGGTCGCTCTTTCGGAGGATTCTTCGATTCTCGAGAGGCTCTGAAGTATTTAGATAACGCTGGCGTCCCAACCTATCTGGTGAGGAATGGCGAGAACGTCTCAGTAGCGCTTAGTCGTGTGCATAACGCAACTGAAACCAATTCTTCAATACGACCTGAACTGGTAGGGACGGTGGCATCGTGACCGCCGAAGCCATCTCCCATTTTCCTCGAGAACTCGTTGCAGTATTGCCGCGACTTCCGAAGCCGGTAGAGAAAGCGTACGCAATTCTCACTCCCAAGCAGGGCTGGCTTGGAGCCCTGCTTCTACTGGGTGTACTACTCACAGTGACCGTGACCATTGCGAAAGCTGAATGGACAGAAGCGCCCGGCATCATCCAATTGACTGCGTATTCGTTCATAGCCGGCTTGCTCCTGGCGAAAGTGCGGACAAAGTGGCTGCCGTGGCCTTTACTTATCCTTGTCGGTCTGTTTTTCGGCCTTACAAGCATTTGGTGGCAAGCCTCACGTCTGGTGATTCAAGAACCGCTGCCGGAACAGTTCCGCCTCGTCGGTGTCCGGCTATACGACTGGTACATCGCAGCTTCAACAGGCGGGATTAGTACAGACTTGCTGCCGTTTGCAATGGGACTACTAACCGGCACCTGGCTCCTCGGCTTCCTTAGTTCATGGGCACTATTCCGCAGAAGCATTTTCTGGGTAGTCGTAGTTCTGGGTGGTATTGCACTCTTTACCCATGTGAGCTTCCTGCCTGAAGAACTCTCGCTGAGCTTCTTTATGTTCATGTTTTTCGCTGTACTACTTATCGCCAGGATGTCCTTCCTACAACGCCAGCAGGAATGGCAACAGGCAGAGATAGAAACACCTCCCAAAACCGGCTGGTTCTCGATGAACTGGGCCTTGAGCCTTGCTGCAGCCATCCTCATCATCGCTGCTGTTCTACCTGGGGCGCTATACGTCTCCAGAACAGTCTCCCGAGCTTGGACAGCAGGTCGGACACCGGTCGAAAACCTGGAAGGAGGATTTACCCGACTGGTTACAGGGGTTGACTCAAAGAAGAACCTGCCAGGCAGATTGTTTGGAGACACACTACCTTTTCTTGGTGAAATCAACTTCAATGGCGAAGTCGTATTTTGGGCCGACACTGAATACGCTTCATACTGGCTCTCGCGGACATATAGTGAATACACAGCCAAAGGCTGGATCGCGGGAGATACCATTGATTTTGAAGTTGGCCCCGAGACTGTTTTCCCTTCGACTACCGACTCTCTCAAACGCTCAGCCGTGCCTCAGCGGCTGCAAGTCATGTTCAAGACCGAGGGATTGCTGGCAGGTGGCAACCTTGAATGGCTAAGTAGGGAGGCGGTCATCGAAACCCTTGCCCCAAAGGAATTCAAGGTCAATCTCCTTGACGCCGGCGATGACCATGAGTTCCCTGCTGATATCCAACTTGTAGCAGAGACACTACGTGAAGAATTGAATACGCCTTCGGTATCCTTTGTAGAGTCCACTATCGGTTCCTTACTCCCAAATGACCTGGTAATTACCAGCATCGAGTTCGTCCCCGATGAAAAGGTTGAACCAATTGTCCGGGCCATTACCCTACAACGCAAAGACCCCATCAGCCCGGAGGTCGTCTCTTTCTATTTCAAAGACGACCTGCTGAAAGACGAGACCTATGCCATGGTCTCGTTGGTATCCACAGCTACCGACGATGACTTACGCCTGGCAAATACAAACTACTCAAGCACCATGCGTGACCACTACCTCCAGCTCCCATCCTCACTGCCGCAACGCGTGCGCGACCTTGCAATAGCATTGACTCGGAACGCAGATACTCCATTGGACAAGGCGCGAGCGGTCGAAACGTATTTGCGTAGCTCTGAATTCACCTATTCCCAGGATATTGATAAACCCCCCGATGGCACCGATGGTGTTGATCACTTTCTTTTCGAGTCGAAGACGGGATATAGCGATTACTTCGCCTCCGCGATGACTGTCCTTATGCGTGCAGTAGGCGTTCCGGCCCGTATGGCTGCGGGGTATGCCCCGGGTGAGGTAAGCCCTGAGCTGGGGCTTTTGGCTGTACGTGACACAGATAGCCACGGATGGACACAGGTCTACTTCCCTGGATATGGATGGGTAGACTTTGAACCTACACCCAATTGGCCGGAGCATCAACGAGTCATGGGCCTGCCGAATGCAGGCATCCCGGGTGCGCTTGGTGTTGGCCAGACCGTACAAACTGAAGACGCGGGACAGCTCGATAGGTTCTTGTTCCCTGCGGAAATCTCCAACATCGGCTTGGGAAGCTCTGGATTGGGTGGAACGCGACCAGGGTTAAGCCTTACCCGCATCTTCACAATTGTCGGAGGGTTACTGGGTGGAATCATCTTATTACTCGGCCTATCCAGGCTTGTCTGGCACCTAATGATTGCTGGGCTCACACCCGTCGAGCGTGTATACGCAAGCATGGGCCGATTGGGCCGATTGGCTGGAGTCATGCGTTCCCCAAGTACCACGCCGCAAGAGTTCGCCACAGCTATCACCGCAGCCGTTCCACGGGTCGCCAGTGATGCAAGCCTTGTAGCTTCCCAGTTTTCCGTGAGTCGCTACGGCGGCCGCGAACCATCGGAAGAAGACCAGCATCGCCTCCAAAGTGCGTGGAGGTCAGTACGACGGGCTTTATTGAAGCGAATCCTTCGCAGACTGATGCCTCTCAGGGCCAGTGCGACAGCATGAATCGCTGGTTCGACGTATTTGAAACCGAGGCAGGATGGATGGGTCTTGTAATTACGGAGAAGGGCGTGCGCTCAGGCACAATGGCACTTTCGTCCCCCGACCAATGCATCATGGAGCTGGGTCATGAACTAGATGGTGCGGAGCAGTCCTCTCGGCACCTTGCGAAATTACGCAGCAGAATACAGCAATACTTCGCAGGGAAGCGCACGGATTTTTCGGATGTAGTACTAGACCTTGAGGATGCCGGCCCGTTTCAGAGAGCTGCATGGGAAGCCACGCGCACTATCCCGTGGGGCGAGACCCGCAGCTACCAGTGGATAGCTGCTTACGCCGGCAAGCCCCGTGCGCCTCGTGCGGCAGGCCAGGCGATGTCCCGTAACCGCATCCCTATCATCGTGCCATGCCATCGTGTGATTGCAAGCGATGGGCGTCTCGGTGGTTACGGTGGAGGGGCTTCAGGGCTCGCTCTTAAACGCCGTTTACTTTCCATGGAAGGCGCTGTGTAATCGGCTATTCGACAGAGTCACCGGCAAGCGGTTCCTCATCTTCCAATACCTGCTGAAGGCGTTCCTCCAGAAGCTGTTTAGCCTTGTAAATCTTCGTCTCATCTACAAGAACACGGACGGGCTTGGGGGCAATTCCGAGAAATGTTGAAGTGTCCCCTGCCATAAGCATCGCATCAATGGCTTCTTCCTCTAGCAGGTTCCGCCATAATTCGGCTTCAAGTTGACCGGACGCAGTAGCAAGATATGTCCACTTCATCGTGATGCAAGTATAGCCGACCTGGAAGTCAGCACGTAAGGCTGTACTTAACTCGCGCGCTCTTCCAACGATGCATGTCCTTGGTTGCCCAAAACTGCACGGAGTTGCGACTCAAGCTCACTGGAAGCGGCAACCCGCATCACCGGCCAATCGAGAAGATACACACGTCCGCCGGTGGCAATCTCCAGCTTCACCTCATCCTCACCCTGATGCTGAAGAAGCGTTCGCTTCACATCCTCTAGCAAATCCATATCCTGGTCCGTTTCGCCCGATTCCCTGATAAGCACGCTAAGTCGTTTCGCGTGGTTAGCCCCGTTAGTCCGTGTCTGGACAGGTTTCGCAACACCATTGGATGGGCGCTGGGGCGTTCGCTGTGTACCAGGAGTGCCGTTACCCCACTGAGGAGCAGGCTTGGCTGCTACGACGGGTTCTTTCGGCGCAACTGCCGGTTCTAATGCAGAAGGAGGTGTATCTTGCACAACTCCAACTTCATGAGAAGAAGTCACCTGCTCCAGACTATCTTCGTCCACCCTATGCTCCTCCGCACTCTGACAAGACACCGTGATATCGTCTTCTCTGGCCCTCACTGTACCCACTAATTTCACCAACTTACCCTCTTGCCATAAATCCTGCGGTGTCTGCTGAAGAACGTTCTCCCACACCCATACATCCACCGAGCCATCCAGCAACCCCAGAGTGGCTATGCAATATGGTTTCCCTTCCCTGGTCAGCTTGTGACTCACATTGCGTATCAGGCCGGCAAGATTCACCTTCTTGCGCCCCGGTTGAAGCTCAGACCGCGACAGAATTGAATCTGACTCGAAGGTCGAAGCCAACCGCGCCAATGTATTCCCGCCTGAAAGGTCAACGCCCAGCAACTCCACTTCCCATTCACTTTTTTGTTGCTGTCCCGTCTTCTCAGTCGGTAGTTCGATACTGGCCAACGGAACCGGGACGGAATCGCCGAACATATCGAACATCGAGCTCTGGCCGGATGCCTTCAAACGCGCTTCGCTTTGCGCCAGACCCAAAATGCGCTCAACTACAGCCAACAGCGCTCCCCGGTCTCCAAACACATCCAATGCACCTGCCTTTACCATACTCTCAAGTGCTTTGCGGTTGATACTGCCAAGATCAGCCTGTCGGCAAAAGGTTTCCAGCGAATCGAACGATCCTACTTCGGTCCTGACGTCCAGGATCGGCTTCACAGCCCCTTCGCCGACGTTTTTCACGGTCGCCAAACCAAATCTGACCGCCGCCTTCCCATCCTGCGGTTCAAGTGAAAAATAGGCCTTGCTGTGATTCACATCCGGTAGCAGCACGGGTATACGCAGACGTCCGCACTCGGCAACAACGCTCGTAACCTTTTCAGCATTGCCCGAATAACCATTCAAAAGCGAGACCATATACTCGCCAGTATAGTTAGCCTTTAGGTAGGCAGTCCAATACGATATAAGCCCGTAGCTCACGCTATGCGCCTTATTGAAGGCATACCCCGCGAACGGCTCAATGAGCGCAAACACCTGCTCCGCGAGTTCCTGAGTGTAGCCCAGCTTCAGCGCCCCGCTCATGAACTTCTCGCGCTCTTCCGTCATGATGCTAGCAATCTTCTTGCCCATCGCTTTGCGGAACTTGTCCGCTTCTCCCAACGTATAGCCGGAGAAGGCCTGCACGATGTGTAGCACCTGATCTTGGTAGACGATAACACCGTACGTTTCTTCGAGAATGTCTTTGAGCGCAGGATGGATATAGTGCGGCTCTACACGCCCGTGCTTGGCGTCAATGAACGTGCCGATATGCTCCATCGGGCCCGGACGATACAGCGCAATCATAGCTGCAACGTCACTTAGAGAGTTCGGCTTCAACTCCTTGATGTAACGGGTCATCCCAGAACCTTCAAGCTGGAACACCCCTACCGTCTCGCCACGTGACAACATGTCGAACGTGTTCTGGTCGTCGAGCGGAATGTCCTTCAGGTCTATCTTTTTGCCAGTCTTCTCTTCTACCAGCTTCAAAGCGTTCGCCAGGATAGACAAGTTGGCAAGACCCAAAAAGTCCATCTTTAAGAAACCCAGCTTTGCCACCGGGTCCATCGAATATTGCGTCATGTTTACCGACTGGTCGTCGCCCTTGGTAGGACGCTGCAACGGAACATAGTCATCCAACGGCTCTTTGGAAATCACCACGCCCGCTGCGTGGGTGCTGGAATGCCGTACAAGCCCCTCAAGCCCCTTGGCCGTATCGAGTAGTTTACGTATCGACTCATCACTCTCATGCATTTCCTTGAGTTCAGGAGTGGACTCAAGCGCCTCGTCCAGTGTGATGTGTAATTTAAACGGAATCAGACGTGCGACCTGGTCAACGTCGGCGTACGGCATGGCCAGTGCCCGCCCAACGTCGCGAATAGACGCGCGGGCGCCTAACGTACCGAAAGTGATGATTTGCGCTACGTGGTCCCGGCCATACTTCTCGGTAACGTAGTTGATAACCTCGTCACGCCGGTCGTCCTGGAAGTCCATATCGATGTCCGGCATCTCTCGCCGTTCGACGTTCAGGAACCGCTCGAACACCAGGCGGTACGGCAGCGGATTCACATCCGTCACACCGAGGCAGTAAAGCGTCAGACTTGCCGCGGCACTACCGCGCACTGCGAAATATATCTGTCGTTCGCGCACAAACTTGGCGATGTCCCACACCACAAGGAAATAATTCGCGAAGCTGGTTTGCTTGATGACCTCAAGCTCGTACGACAGTCGCTTTTCCTCTTCCTCGGTCACCACGGGCAACCTGCGCTTCAACCCTTCCCAGCACAGTTTGGCCAAATAGTCGTCAGCAGAAAGACCGTCAGGGACAGGGTATTGCGGCAAGCGTTGCGAAAAGTCGAGTTTGATATCGCACATGTCAGCGATGGTCTGCGTGCTTGCGATTGCCTCGGGCAAATCTGCATACATCGCCGCCATCTCTTCAGGGCTCTTGATGTAGTACGAATCCTCGGACATCAACAAACGGCGTTCATCCAGCACGTTGGTATTCGTGTGGATGCAGATGAGAATGTCTTGTAACGAGGCGTGTTCCCGGCGGATGTAGTGAGCGTCGTTGGTTGCCACCACTGGCAGCTTGGTTTCTTCTTTGAGCTTGAATATTCCCTGATTGATTGCAGGAAGTTCAGGGACGCCGCCGTGCTCCATCAGCTCCAGGTAATACCCATCGAACCGTTCGCGGTACCAGTCGGTGACTTCTTTCGCCTCATCCATACGCCCGGCGGCGACAAGCTGCGGAACCTCACCGCTGGGACAACCCGAAAGCACGATAAGCCCTTCGCTATACTGCTCCAGAATCTCCCTATCTACACGTGGCTTGTAGTAGAACCCTTCCAAGTGCGATTTCGTTACCAACCTCACCAGGTTTTTGTATCCCTGCTCGTTCCGGGCGAGCACGGTCATGTGATAAGGACTCTTGGTGTCTCCACCACGAGCATGGCGGCTCCCCGGCGCAACATACATCTCACAACCGATGATTGGCTTAATACCGGCACTTTGAGCGAACGAGTAGAAATCGATAGCACCGTACAGGCCCCCATGATCGGTAATCGCCAGAGACTCCATGCCAAGTTCTTTTGTACGCTCAACAAGTGGCTCAAGGCGGCTAAGGCCGTCCAGCATGCTGTATTCGGTATGTACGTGTAGGTGTGTAAACACGACTAGCTTGGCAACTCCAGTGAAAACCGTTTAAGAAGGACGCATGTCGTTGTGCTGTTAGGAACAAACACAAGATGTTGCGGAAAACCCATATCTCGCGGGTATTATACGCCCGCCACGTGGGTGCGATTCAAGACCGAAAAGCAGGAAGTCTGAGCGAAAAAGAAGAAGCCCCGGAAATTCCGGGGCTTCTTCTCTCATCTACTAAAAGCTTAGTAGTCCATCGGAGGCGCGGGAGGGCCCGCTGGCATCGGATTATCTTCCTTGATGTCAGTAACCAACGACTCGGTCGTAAGCACCATGCCTGCCACGCTCGCTGCATTTTCAAGAGCAGCCCTGGTTACCTTGGCAGGGTCCATGATGCCACGCTGAAGCAAGTTCGTGAACTCCTCTGCATCGGCATCGAAGCCCCAGTCGCCCTTGCCCTTTATGCTCTCGGCAAGAATTACATCACCGGGCGCGTCTGAGTTGCGGGCGATAATCTTAATGGGAGCCTCAACTGCCTTCTTGAGGATGTTGGCGCCCGTGGCCTCATCGCCTTCCAGTTTCAGCTTCTTG
>JAQBWG010000039.1 GCA_027625225.1 Chloroflexota bacterium
GGCAACAGAGGGTCGCTCATGGCCCGCCGGAATGAAAATCCACAGCAACACGGACTCCTTGGGTCTATCGCAGGCGGAAGACGCACTGGATGCGATACTGTCCGAGCGCCACGCTGATTGGGTGGTGGCCGACGGGTATAGCTTCCATGGGCGCCGCCTGCACGACATCGCTGCCTCGCACCATACAGGACTATTCGTGGTAGACGACGTACCGGAGAGAACTCTAAGTGCCGACATCGTTTTCAATCAGAACCTATCCGATAGGCAAGCGTATCAAGAGTCACAGCTAAGAGCAGGCCAGTATCTTCTCGGGACAGGCTATTCGCTCATAGCAAGTGAGTACCGAGAAGCGCAATGGCGACCGTCCGAACATACGGACTTCCACCGTATTCTGGTCAGTTTCGGAGGACTGGAAAGGGGATATCAGGAAAAGTTATGGAAGCGCTGGATGCTCTGAACGGACCTTTTGAAATTGATATCGTGGTTGGGCCGTTCCATCCGTTTGAAAAAGAGCTGCGCGATTACCGTGGACCGCACGAGGTTCGTGTACACAAAGGACTCACCACACTCGCTCCTTTGATGGAAACTTGCGATCTCATGATATCCGGCGCAGGCTCTACAATTTGGGAGGCTTGCTGCGTAGGCATTCCCCTGATACTCGTCCAGACCGAAAAAAACCAGGCCGAAGTGGCTAACACCGTCCGTGCTGGGGAAGCAGGTATCTGCATGAATGCTTCTGAGTTGATTGAGTTGGGCAACGAAGTCTTTGCCTCTGCCGTAGCTGAAGCTGTCGCGTCGGCTTCAGACGGCAAAGTGCGGAAGCGCCTGTCTGAGCGCGCAAAACGACTCGTGGACGGACGAGGTGCCGAACGGGTAGTTGCGGCCATGTTCGAATACAAGATATAGGTGGATTATGCAAAAAGTTTTGGTGGTTAGCACGCACCCCGGCGACGAAGTCCTGGGTTGCGGAGGCACCCTCGCTCTTCACGTTGAGAAGGGAGACGAGGTGCGTGTGGCAACATTGGGAGACGGGTGGACATCCCGGCTAATGTCTTTGGAAAAGGGTAGGGAAGTGATTGACCTCAGTGTTCTCGAGGAGCAGAGTCGCGCAGCACTTAAAGTGCTCGGTGTGAAGCATGTCGAGTTTTTCCGTTTTCCTGACAACCGCTTCGACACGGTACCTCTTCTCGATATCGTGAAGTCTATAGAAAAAGTGAAGAATGATTACCACCCTGACGTGGTTTACACCAATTCCTGTGCTGGTCTAAGTATTGACCAGCAACTTACCTGTCGTGCAGTGCTCACCGCGTTTAGGCCGATACCCGAGAACAACCACGCGATACTCTATGCTTATGAAGTTCCGGCCTCTACCGACTGGAACGTTCAAGAGCAGTCGAACGTTTTTGCACCCAATACCTTCATAAACATCGAGAGAACCCTCCGAAAGAAATTGAAAGCATTCACAATGATGGACTCTGAAGTGCGCCAATGGCCGC
The DNA here is from genome assembly GCA_027625225.1 of Chloroflexota bacterium. GTDB lineage: Bacteria > Chloroflexota > Dehalococcoidia > Lucifugimonadales > VGZR01 > VGZR01. Next base: position 1,497 of record JAQBWG010000039.1, read on the forward strand.
ATACCAGGTCGTCCGAATCCGTGGAGAATCTTGCAAAGATACGGGGCATGACGGTGGGCTTTCGAGCAGCAGAAGCGTTTGTGCTTATGCGTCGGGCAACGGAACTCTAATCCTCAATCATGCCTACACCATCCAGGATTCTATTGCTCAACCAGTACTACCCTCCTGATACCAGTGCTACCGCCCCTATTACTCAAGATGTGGCACAGGCGCTTGCAAAAAAACATAGCGTCACCGTGGTATGTGGGCGTCCCTCTTATGCGCCGACAGAACGCCATCCGTATTATTTGCTCCGGCGAACGGTTGAAGAAGGCATCAACGTGCACCGCGTCGGGGCGACCGCGTTTCATCGGCGCGGTAAGGTAGGAAGAATACTCAACTACTTGTCCTTCCTTGTACTAGGATTCCTACGCATTCTCACGATATCTCCAAAGCCGGACGTCATCATTGCTATGACTGACCCTCCGGTTGTAGCAATAGTCGGCGCTCTCGCTGCATTCCTCCGCAGATGCAGGTTCGTCTATAACATCAGAGACTTGCATCCGGATATGGCCATAGCAGCAGGGTTTACTATCCCCGCACCGGTACGAATAGTTTGGGAAACTACGCATCGCTGGGCATTACGACGTGCAGACCTTGTTATCGCTCTGGGTGAAGATATGCGGGACCGCGTCCTCGAAAAAGGCATAGCTCCTGACCGTGTTGTGGTCGTGCGGGATGGTGCGTGGCCGTTAGCCCAGTCGCAGCATGATGGTGCTGACATAGTGAAAAAGATTCGTGGCGATGCGAAGTTCGTGCTGCTTCATGCGGGCAATATAGGGTTCGCCGGGAACTGGGAAACGTTGGTAGAAGCTGCGAGACAACTCGAGAAAGAAGACGTAGGCCTGACATTTGTTGGAGACGGAGCACGTCGAAAGGAATTAGAAGTCGAAGCACGTGGGGTAAATAACATACGGTTTTTGCCGTTTTTTCCGAGCGACGATATTTCTTCAGTTCTCGCCGCTGCAGACATGCATGTGGTTGCGATTCGCCCTGGAATTGAAGGACTAGTCGTCCCCAGCAAACTCTACCCGATCCTCATGGCCGGGAAGCCGGTATTGGTGTTAGGTTCTGAAAATACGGACGCTGCGCGTGTCGTACAACAAGCTGAGTGCGGTATAGTAGTTGCACCGGACGATGTAAGTGGCGTCGTATCGCGTGTTCGAGAGTTAGTTCAAAAACCTGAACAGCTTATTGTTATGGGCCAAAAAGCACTAAGCTTTTCCACTAGATTTTCGAGAGAGAAAGAACTTTCTCGATACATCGCATATATTGAAACGATAGGGTGTTCCCGCTCTGGGGAATCGAATGCGAAGCCTGAATCAGGAGACGATGAATGACAAAACGTGCTCTGGTAACTGGAGCAGGTGGATTTATAGGACATCATTTTGTGAAGTTCCTTTTAGCCAAGGGATATTGGGTTCGTGGAGTAGATATCAAAAAACCTGAATTCGAAGATTCCCCGGCAAATGAGTTCACTCTACTGGATTTGCGAACTTTGGAAACCTGTGTCAAAGCGTCAAAAGGAGTGGATGAAGTTTACAACCTTGCCGCAGACATGGGTGGCATCGGGTTCATCACCGCGTATCACGCAGAAATCGCCCGAAATAATATCCTGATTAATAGTCACATGCTTGAAGCAAGTCGAATAAACAAAGTCTTACGTTACTTTTACTCTAGCTCTGCCTGCATCTACCCGCAGCGGCTTCAGAATCAATCCGAAGTTACCCCGTTAAAAGAAGAAGATGCGTACCCCGCAGATCCTGAAGAAGGATATGGCTGGGAGAAGCTCTTCGCGGAAAAGCTTTGCCAGTACTACTATGAAGACTATGATTTGGAGACCCGCGTGGCTCGGTTCCATAACGTGTACGGCACATTGGGTACTTTTGATGGAGGACGGGAAAAAGTGCCTGCTGCACTCTGTCGGAAGATAGCCCTCGCTCCCGATGGAAGTGAAATTGAGATTTGGGGTGATGGTGAGCAAACGCGCTCGTTTACGTACATAGATGATTGTGTGGAAGGGGTATATCGTATTATGCAATCCGATTGCCACCAGCCGCTCAACCTTGGCACGGAAAGACTCATTACGATAAATGAGTTGGTTGATATGGTAGCTCGAATTGCAGGCAAGACGCTATCCAAACGACACGACACATCAAAACCGCAGGGTGTGAGAGGCCGTAATAGTGATAACACTTTGTTGCGAAACACGTTGAACTGGGAGCCCCTGATATCTCTTGAAGAAGGGATGACTCACACGTACAAGTGGATAGAAGGTGAATTGAGGAAAACCAATCGGATACCAATGTTGTCAGAGTCAACACGGTAAAGGACGGGACTGGGAAGAGAATCCGAAAGTTCTGTATTGTCGGCTAAGGGGGCTTCACCCCAAGGGGTTCAGCGGTGGCAATTCTATAAACGTCCCCTTGACCTCAGCATTCTGGCTTGCTCACATATATTCTTTGCCCCTCTTTTCCTGCTCCTTTGGATAGCTCTTCCTTTCCTCATATGGGTAGAAGATAAAGGCCCGGTTTTTTATCGTCAAAAAAGACCCGGAAAAGACGGCAGGATATTTACAATTCTGAAATTTAGAACAATGGTGACTAACGCTGACCAGATTGGACCTGTGTGGACTACAGACGAAGATCCACGCATCACGAAGGTTGGAAAGATTTTGCGGCGTACGGCTCTGGACGAACTTCCGAGCGTATTGAGTATCTGGAAGGGTGATATGAGTTTTGTCGGCCCAAGAGCGCTTCCTGTGCGCGAACAACAAATGTTTGAAGAGCAAATTCCGGGTTTCGCCAACCGACTCAAAGTTCGTCCTGGGTTGACGGGCTTAGCGCAAGTCTACGATTTGCAAGATGAGGCCCACACTAAACTGCGATACGACATAGAATATATTCAAAGGATGAGTTTTCTTCTGGACATAAAACTCTTGTTGTTGTCGGTACGCAACACATTCCTTGCTAGATGGGATGTACGAAAAGGCAAAGAATAGAGCGATGATTCAAAGTCACAAAGATGGTTGCTAACTTTACGGTTCATATTTTAGATTGATGAAGATTTAGGACAATAATGCGAGACGAAGGACTAGATGTAAAAGCGTATTGGACCATCATCGTTCGTTGGTGGTGGATTCTCATTTTAGGGGCTGTTGGTGCAGCTCTAGCTGGGTTTTTGTTCGAAATGACCCCGCTTTGCTCTACGAGGCAAGTGCCAAGGTACTTGTAGAAGGCAGGCAAACCCCAGGCACTCCTTCTTCGGGAGATATCAGGGTTGGGCAAGAGCTGGCGGCCTTTTACAGCGATTTGATTTTGACCCGACCCATTCTTCAAAGTATTACAGAAAACCTTGCTCCCGATTACACGACTGATAAACTCTCTGCGTCCTTGAGTATTAGCAGTGAAGGGAGCTTTATCCGGATTGCTGCCGTTGATGAAAATCCTGTCACCGCAGCACTTGTAGCGAATACCAGCGCTAGGACATTCATAGATGTACTACAAGCGCGTCAACTTGATCAAATCGCCCAATTCCAAGAATCTCTTAATGACTATGGAATCTCGCAAGACCTAACCCTGCTTGCTGCACAAGTATCCGGTTTGCAGACGCTCACAATCGTCGAAGAGGCATTACCGCCACCTGAGCCATTCAACCCGGCTAACCGGCTACGGGACACTTTGCTAGCAGGCGTCATAGGGCTGTCACTGGCTGGTCTGATTGTTTTCGGAGTCGAATATTTTGACGACAGCATCAAATCCGCTGAACACTTGCAAGATATAACAGGCCTGGTGTCGTTAGGTATCGTGCCGAAGCAGAAAACAGAGAATATTGCCAAGCCAATCCTACTTAGTCACGATGCGCAAGGGTCACCTCTATCTGAAACATATAAGTATGTGGTGTTGAATCTGGAATTTTCTGCCCTTGAAAAAGGCCAGCTTAATACATTGGTTGTCGCTAGTGCTCTACCCTCCGAAGGTAAAACAACCAACGCAGTCAATACTGCGATTGCAATGGCAAGAAGTGGAAAATCGGTAATCTTGGTCGATTCCGACCTTCGAAAACCCAGCCTCCATGAGATTTTCGGGATTTCTGAGGATAAAGGCCTAACAAACGTTTTGTTAGGCAATTCGAGTATTGAAGAAGTGCTAGTTGAGACATCAGTGCCTGGGTTATCCGTAGTGGTTAGCGGGCCCATCCCTCCTGATTCAACGCGAGTATTACGTACTCCCCGAATGGCAGAGGTTGTGAAGGAGTTAGAGGATAGGGCAGACTTTGTGATATTCGATAGCCCTCCCGTTTTGGCAGTCGCAGACTCCATCGTCCTCGCGTCGCTAGTAGATGGTGTGCTATTTGTAGTTGACGCCCACAAGTCCAGACGTGAATCATTGGTTAGAGCGGTCCAGAATGTTCGACAGGTAAATCAAATGGTTGTCGGTGCGGTGCTAAATAGAGTCGCTCCGAAGTCACATAATGAGCATTACCACTACTACCATCAGTATTCTTCAAATGGTAGTCCGTCCTCGAATGGCCGGCTTAAGTGGGTTACCAATCCCTTTCGCAATGGTAATAAGCATGTTGGCCTTGAAGCAGATTCAAAATCCTCAAAAGTAAGATTTGAGGACAGGCAAAAGGAAAAATAAAAGAATCTCCAATCCATAGTCCGGATTTCATGCGGCATGAGTTGCTACATGACAAAATAAGAAGGGGCGGCCAATTGGCCGCCCCTTCTTATTTGATGGCTGAATCTTTGTGGAAACAGGGTGGGGGAAAACTAGCTACCGAGTTGTTCTGCTAGCGCTTCAGGCTCATTCACCGGCATCATGCAAGCGTATTCTTCACAGACATACGCAGTCGCACGGCCTCGGATTTTGTCCCGCGCCTCGGCCAATGGCAGATCTGCCATCGGCTCTCCGCCTTTCGGTAAGCCAAGAAGCACACGGTTAGGCATGAAATGCTTGAAGACTTCTTGTACCAATGCGTCCGTATCGTTGGCGTCGCGCTCACCGACTATCACGACTTCTTTTGGCTTGGAAAGATAAAAGTCCAGGGCAGTTAGCCAATGGCCGGCGCCGCTGGGGAAGCGTGTCATGAGATGGTGGGTGGCTTGCAGTGTAGAACTAGCCAAGCGCTGGAAGTCAACATTCCCTGCGTAGATTGCCAGTCGCAGCAAAACGTCTACGGCCGCTGAGTTGCCAGAAGGGATGGCGTTGTCGGCTATATCGCGAGGCCTTACGACTAACGCTTCATGGTCATTGCCGGTGTCATAAAACTGTCCGGAGTTTTCATCCCAAAACAGACCGGTCATTTGCTCGCTCAGTCCAATAGCCTCACGGAGCCATCTTTCCTCGAATGTAGCTTCGTGAAGTGTGATTAGGCCGCGTATGAGGAAGGCGTAATCCTCCAAATAGCCGTGCAGCTTGGCTTTTCCGTCCTTATAAGTGCGGAGTAGTCTGCCATCTGGCCGAAGAGTGGTTAATAAAAAATTGGCATTCTGTTTAGCCACGTCGGCATAGTCCGTTCGATGCAATACCGACGCAGCTTCGGCAAACGCACCCAGCATAAGTCCGTTCCATGAGGTGATGATTTTGTCATCACGGCTGGGAGCTATTCGCCCATTACGGGTTGTCAGCAGCTTTCCCTTCACTTCCTTGAGAAATCCAGATGCCTCTTCATCGCTCATCCCCGTCTCACGTAAATGAGACATTGCTCCGTCTGTAACGCTCAAGATAGTGAGGCCTTCGAAATTGCCGACTTTAGTAACATCGAAGTATCGGTTCACTAGCTCTCCGGTTTCTTTGCCTAACGACTCAACGATTTCGTCGGGATGCCATATATAAAACTTGCCTTCCACTCCTTCACTGTCAGCATCTTGCGCCGAGTAAAAACCACCTTCCGGCGACGTCATTTCACGCAGCACATAATCGAGCGTCTCCTCGACAACCCGTCGGTACATGGGGTTCCCCGTCACCTGAAAAGTGTGCAAGTAGAGGCTGACTAGCAGAGCATTGTCGTAAAGCATCTTTTCGAAATGTGGAACCAGCCAGAACGTGTCCACAGAGTAGCGATGAAATCCTCCGCCGATCTGGTCATAAATCCCACCCATCGCCATCTTGTCGAGAGACAGAGTGACCATGTCGAGAGCCTGCTTATTCCCCGTGCGAAGGTGATGGCGTAACAAGAACTCATACGTCATAGGCTGGGGAAACTTAGGCGCGGTTCCAAAACCACCCTGCTCGTCATCGAAGGTCTGCAGGAGGTTTTCGAACGCCTGGCTCAACACATCTTCAGTGATGAGATCTGTCGCTTCGGCGGGTTCAGTCGCTTGTTGCATAACTTGGAGTAGTTGTTGCGTGCTTTGTGCGATATCGTCCTTGCGAGTCTTATACGTACTCGCTATTGAGGTGAGAACCCTCGGGAACCCCGGGATGCCATGCCGGTCTTCAGGGGGGAAATACGTGCCGCCATAGAAAGGCTCGCCGCTTGGGGTGAGGAAAACCGTCATTGGCCAGCCGCCCCGTCCTGTCATAGCTTGTACCGCCGTCATGTAGATGGAGTCGATATCTGGCCGTTCCTCCCGGTCTACTTTGATTGATACGAAATGTTCGTTCATGATGGCCGCGATGTCCTTGTTCTCGAACGACTCCCGCTCCATCACATGGCACCAGTGACATGCGGAATACCCCACACTCAAAAGGATAGGCTTGTCTTCTTCTTGAGCCTTTGCAAGCGCTTCAGGGCCCCATGGATACCAGTCCACCGGGTTCTCGGCATGTTGCAATAAGTATGGGCTTGTTTCATTTGCCAGCCTGTTGGGCATATCAGCTAATCTCCAGAGTCGATACTTCGAGGCTGCCCAGGTCGGCGACCCGTATCGCGTGATTGTTTGTATCGGCGATGTAAAGTTTTCCGTTCAACACGGCAACTCCGCCCGGCTCATCGAATTGCGCTGATTGAGCCGCCCCGTCTTGGTGGCCTGGTACGCCATTGCCAAAGAGCGTGGTTACTTTCCGGCTGACGGGCGACAACCTCTTTATCTTGTTATTGTAGGTGTCGGTTGTAATAAGTTCACCCTCCGATAGGCAAATCCCGATAGGATGCTGCAGGCGAACGTCATCTCCGATGCCGTCAACATCGCCAAAAGTGAACAGGTCGAGACCGACGAGCGAAGCTACCTGTCCGTGGGCATGCAGATCTGCCATGCGTATCGAACTCGTCTCGCTATCGGTGAAATACAATTTGCTCCCATCGGTTGTGATGCCGCTGGGTTGTGCCAGCATCGCCTCGGCAAGCGGCCCATCTTGAATGTGCTCTCTGCCTGAGCCTGCGTGAGGGCGTACCTCTCCCATCCTGAGGTCGAGTTTCCATAGTTGATGAAAGCCGGCCATCGCGATGTACAGCACGCCGTCATGCACCGTCACATCCCACGGAGAATTTAGTTGAACATCTCTTCCCGGCCCGCCTTGATGAAATCGCAGCGACTGCTCACCGTTTCCCGACAACGTCGTAACGGTTTTTTCGGCCAAATCAACTCTGCGAATCGCATGGTTCTTGGTATCGGCCACATAGAGTATATCCCCGTCGAGCGCCATACCCTGAGGGTCGTTGAACTGAGCTTGAGCATAGCCTCCGTCACGCAATCCCTTGTCTCCAGAGCCAATCACAGATTCAATGCTGCCTGTCGTGGATGCAACCACGACCCGGTGATGATTCGAATCTGCAATGAACAACCTACTTCGGGCCGCGTCCGTGACTACCTTGCCTGGGAAAGAAAGCGTCTCGTCTTTTTCTTTGTCACGTTCGAGAAGGGTAGGGAGTGGTACAGACCCGATGTCGCCTGACTCTCGGTATTGCGCAATTAGTTTGCCGATCAAATTATCCATTGCCCCTAAAGAGAACTCGCCTTCATGCTTGCCGAGCACTTTCCCCATTGGGTCAAGGAAAATCAGCGTAGGCCATGCCCGCACCGAATATTGACTCCAAACGTTGAAGTCTTTGTCATTCAGCACAGGATGTTCAATCTCGTATCGCAGGACCGCCCGACGGAGACTCGGTGTCTCGCGTTCCTGGGTGAACTTCGCCGAGTGAATACCGACGACGGCCATGTCGTTTCCGTACTTCTGCTCCAGTTTCCGCAACTGCGGAAATATATGCATGCAGTTGATTCAGCAGTACGTCCAAAAATCCAGAACGGTGAGCTTTCTTTTTAGATCGGCAAGCGTGATGGGCCGTGAGGTATTGAGCCAATCGAGACCTGCTGGAAATTCAGGAGCATTGGAAGTGCCCTTGTACTGTTCTGGTGCCATGGCGACTCCTTTTCGAGAGGCGGTTGCGATTTTGGATACACCGCCCACCACCTTATCCAATTTCACCGGCGAGTGTATAGCTCTCGCCTTATTGATAGGTAGGGGAGGGAAGTATTCAACCTGCTTGGCACTTTTCGGGAACTTGAGGCGTTACGTGAAGGCACCAGACTAACCGTCTCGCTGGGAGGCTAAATCAGGCCCTCAATCGAACCATGGAAGGCTCTGGGTATGGAAGACAGTTTGGGAGGGCAATGTAGAGCCTCTGTGTGAAGTTTGGAGTCCCTGGTGGGATTCGAACCCACGACCTACTGCTTAGAAGGCAGCCGCTCTATCCACTGAGCTACAGGGACTCATGGCCGTTCCAGTGTAGCAAGGGCGCTTTTAAGCAGTCAAGCAAGCCACGGACGGCATATAAAACAATACTCCTTCACATAATTATACAACGCTAATTTAACGTGTAATTTATATATGGGCTGTCCTGATAAGTATTTCAGGACACGGAGAAAGTCGAGAAAAATGCTTAGACAAAAGTTGAAAAAACAATTGACATAGTACAAAAACGGCTCTAGCATGGGTATCAATACATCCATGAGGAGGATGAAATGCACAGGAAGACTAAGAAGATGTTGACGGTCGAAAAGAAGTTCCAGCAGCCTTTGGAAAAGATGCTCCCGGAGCTCGTTACAGAGCAGGGCCTATCGGCTACCGCCGATCAGCTCGGAGTCTCTAAGGCAACGCTCGGATATTGGTTGCTCAAGTTGGGCATCAATGTCCGTAGAGTAGCCTTGGCCCCAGGCGAAACGCTCGAAGTAAAGCGCGCCAGCTAAACCCTTAGAGCAGGGTAGGGCAATAAAAAAGAAGAGGCCCCGGATATCCGG
>JAQBWG010000040.1 GCA_027625225.1 Chloroflexota bacterium
GAGCGGATAGACAACACACAGGCTTCGTTCATCTGCGGCGAGCGTCACGACCCGCTCGTGCGGTTGATGCTGCCGTATGCCCGGAATATCAACGGGGTGGAGGATATGCTTGAGGCTTCGTCAATGCGGGGCCAGATGACCACCAGCACGCTGGGCTTTTCACAGACGTAAGGGGAGAGAGCTATGCCGCCGTTCGTAGAAACAATGAAACCGCGAGAGAGAGTTCTGGCAGCGCTGGCACGCCAGCCGGTGGACAGGCCGCCGGTATGCAATCCCACCAACGTCGCCACCGTTGACCTGATGGATATGGTGGATTCGTATTTTCCGGACGCTAATCGCGACCCTGAGCTTAATGCACGACTGGCTATCACCGGACACACGGAGCTGGGATTCGACTCTGTGGCGCCCTACTTCACCATCATCCAGGAGTCGTCGGCGCTGGGCTGTGAGATGCAGTGGGAAGGCAAGGATAACTGGCCGACAGTGCGGATGTCCAAGCCCATCTGGAAGGGACCCCAGGACATCAAGATTCCTGCGGATATTCTCAAACACCGCGATATGATGGCTATCACCGATTCGATAAAGATTTTGCGACAGGAACTGGGCAACGACGTGGCCATCGTGGGTAAGACGATGGGGCCGTGGACGCTGGCCTACCATGTGTTCGGAGTGGAAAAATTTCTGCTCATGAGCATTGACGACCCGGACAAGACAATGGAATGCATGGACAAACTCAAGGAATTGTCGGTACTTTTCGGCAATGCGCAGCTCGACGCGGGCGCAGATGCACTGACGTTCCCTGACCACGCGACAGGCGACCTGGTGAGCGGCGCATACTACAAACGGTTCCTACTCGAACTGCATCAGGAGATGGCCGAGCGTATCAAGGCTCCGCTCATCCTGCACATCTGTGGAAGCACGCTGGACAGGCTGGACTATATCGCGCAGAGCAACATGGCCGCGTTCCACTTCGATTCGAAGAACGACCCTGCCAAGGCGATGGAGATAGCCAAGGGCCGTATCGCCCTGGTGGGCAACCTCAACAACCCCTCGACCCTCTACGCCCGCGGACCGAAAGAGGTGCGGGAAGAGGTGTTCCGGTGCATGGACGCCGGGGTGGATATGATTGCTCCCGAATGCGCTATTCCCCTCGCTACCAAGCTGGAGAACCTTTTGGAGATACCCCGCGCGGTCAGGGCCTGGATGCAACAACACCCCAAGAACGGTGCTACGATAAAGTCGTAATATCCTCCGAGCCTCTTCAAAGAACCCCCAGGAGCAGCTGATGCCCAGAGTCGTCCAGAAACCCGAAGACTTTATTATCGTTGGCGAGAACATCCACACCACACGCAGTGTGCGCCGCGATGGCGTGCGTATGACGACGCTGGACGACGGCACGGAGGCGGTGAAGTACACCAACGAGCAGGGCGAAGAGGCCTACCTCCGCGTCCCCGATAGCTATAAAGAGACGCAGCCCTATCAACAGGGACAGATAAAGCATTTCATGATTGCCGCCCGCAAGGGCATCGGCAACGACCCGGATGAGCAGAAAGAGGGCGAGGCGTATGTCCGGGCGGAGGCGCTGCGACAAATCAGGGCGGGTGCGAACTTCCTCGACCTGAACGTGGACGAAATCTCCTACAAACTGGACATCCAGATACGGGCGATGCAGTGGATGGTCGGGGTGACCGAAGAAGCTTCGACCGTTCCCCTCAGCATCGACTCGTCGAATCAGGACATCATCGCGGCGGGCCTGGCTGCGTGTAAGGGTAAAGCGGGTCGCCCCATGATTAACTCCGTGGCACTGGAACGGTTGGATACGATAGACCTGGTGAACCGGCACAACGCCCATGCCATCGTGACGGCGGCTGGCGAATCCGGCATGCCTAACGACGATGCGGAGCGGGTGGCGAACGTGACGCGGCTGGTCGAAGAGATGCAGCGACGTGATGTGGCGCTGACGGACGTGTACGTAGACGGGCTGGTGTTTCCGATATCGGTGCAGGCCGATTATGGCAATCACTACTTTCAGGCGGTCGAAGAGCTTCGGAAGCAGTTCGGTACCCAATTGCATATCAGCGGTGGGCTCAGCAACGTGTCGTTCGGATTACCCAACCGCAAGCTCATCAACGACGTGTTCATCCATCTATCAATCGAGGCGGGCATTGATTCCGGCATCATAGACCCGATACAAAGTGACCTGGCCAAGGTGCTGTCACTTTCACTGGATGGAGAGCCGGAGCGACTGGCTGCGGATATGCTGCTGGGCAAGGACGAGTATTGTGTGAACTACCTGAAGGCATGGAAAGAAGGGCGGCTGACGCCAACCTAGCCAAATCTGTGTAGCTCAACCTTGAAGTAATCAGCCTTATACGGTATATACTGACTTCAATAGGGAAGGAGGTGCAGCATCATGCCTGCTATCACACCCCTGAAGAAGAAGGGCAAGAGCAAAATCTGGAAGGGAGAGTGCCCGGACGGAAATTGCGTCGACGGTTTCAGTGTTTCCGCCCCCGTGTGGGACCCGAAGATAGACGTCCTCACCGCCTTCAAAGAAGTCCGACCCGAGGGAAAGCACGTCCACGGAAAATACTGGGTGGATGCCCACAAGGAACTCGGCGGGGAGTAACCTGTACTTTCATTACTCCCCAGAATGACTGAAAAGAGCCTTCATGTCTGAACAGCCCCAGTTCGATAAGGCCAGGTTTAAGGCCAGTATGGCCCGCTTGAACGACATCTACCTGGGCATAGCGAAGAAGGCCAACGAAGCGTCACGCGGACGTTGTCCATACAAGAACGCTAAAGACCGGTGCACGGCGAAATTCGGTTGCCGCAACCAGTTGTTCATTGACGGTGTGGGCCAACCAGGGCTGTGTACCGGCAGCGACAAGCTCAACTACCGCGAAGCCTGGGAAGTCTAACCCCTCGTTTCTCTCCAAGCTCACGTATCTCGTCTCCAATAGCACACCTGGTGTAAGCTAAAGGGCGTATTTTGCTCGAACACAGTTCACATTGGGGGTTAACAGTATGGCCGCTAAAGGGAAGGTACTTGTTACCGATTATGTTTGGCCCTCGCTCGACCTGGAGCAAGAGATGCTCTCGAAGGCGGGGCTGGAACTGGTTGAAGCCCCCAACGGCGACGAACAAACCCTGACTTCACTGGCGAAAGACGCTGTGGGCATTCTCACCTGCTTCGCCAAGGTAACGGGCAAAGTGCTGGAGTCGGCCAAAAACCTTCAGGTGGTGGGCCGCTACGGCGTCGGTGTGGACAACATAGATGTCCAGACAGCTAGCCGCTTAGGCATCGCAGTTACCTACGTGCCGGACTACTGCGTTGACGAAGTCTCCGACCACGCTATAGCCATGATGCTCGCCTGGAACCGGCGGATTGTGTTGTTCGACACTGGCACCAAGACAAACGGATGGGGCAGTGTGAAGTTGAACATGCCCATCATGCGCTTGCGCGGGAAAAAACTTGGCGTCGTCGGCTTTGGGCGCATCGGCAGAGCGAGCGCGGTCAAGGGCGCGGCGTTCGGGATGGATGTGCTGGCGTACGACCCCGTGATTCCTGCAAATCAGGTCGCCAAGCAAGGCGCGCGTCCTGTTGATTTCCCCACACTGCTTAAAGAGTCGGACTTCATCACGTTACACGTGCCATTGATGGCTGAAACCCGTGGGCTTATGGGTAGAGACCAATTCGCCATGATGAAGGCGTCTGCGGTCGTCATCAACACGGCAAGAGGGCCGCTTATAGACGAGAAAGCGCTGATTCAGGCGCTGCGTAACAATCAAATCGGCGGTGCTGCGCTGGATGTTCTTGAGAGCGACCATCCGCCTAAAGACCATCCGTTCATGAGCATGGACAACGTGCTCATCACGCCACACGTGGCCTTCTACTCGAAAGAGGCCATGATCGAATTGGAGGAACGGGCGACAGGTGAAGTTATCAGGGTATTGAACGGACAGATGCCGGATAATTTGTACAACAAAGAGGTACTGCCGAACGCACGGGCCGGATTGCCGAAATCCTAGGCGCCAATCCGTCGTAGGTATACAAGTCTCACAGGTACAAGGAGTTGAGCGTGTCCACGAACTCACATACCGTCGAAGTTGAGAACCTCGTCAAGATTTATCCGGGCGACATAAAGGCCGTAGGCGGCATCAACTTCTCGGTCGGGAACGGCGAATTTTTCGGCCTGCTCGGCCCCAACGGTGCAGGGAAGAGCACGACCCTGAAAATTCTGGGAACACTTCTCAAGAAAACATCCGGTCGTGTTGCCGTAGCTGGCTTCGACATAGACAAGCATTCCATGGACATCCGGCGGAGCATCGGATTTGCCATGCAGGAGGTCGGCTTGGACGATTTGTCCACCGGGCGTGATTTCCTGATAACTCAAGGACTGCTGTACGACCTGCCGCGCAGCAAGTCCAAGGCCAGGGCCGAGGAGTTGCTGGAGATAGTCGGCCTGACCGAGGCCGCGAAACGTAAGGTGGGAACCTATTCCGGTGGGATGCGCCGCCGCCTCGACCTGATTGGTGCGCTCATGCACAGTCCGCCGCTGCTGTTCCTGGACGAGCCGACCACAGGCCTCGACCCGCAAAGCCGGTTGGCTATCTGGAACCATCTGGAGCAGCTTAATCGAGAGGGAATAACGATAATCCTGACCACTCAAATCATGGAAGAGGCCGACCGCCTGTGCAAGCGCATCGCCATTATTGACCAGGGAATCATCGTAGCTCAGGGTACGTCCAAAGAACTGAAGACCGACTTTGGCGGCGATGTGGTGACACTTGCGATTGGAACCGAACTGGACGCCGGCCTGACGGAAAAAGCGAAAGGTTTGCTGGCGGGCCGCGAGTACGTGTCGGAAGTCGTGGCGAACGGTGCCGAACTGACGGTTACCGTGCGTAACGGCAACGCAGTGGTCGCCGATTTGGTGAGTGTGCTGGGGGAGAATCAGATACCGATAACCAATCTTGCCGTATCCAGTCCGACGCTGGACGACGTGTTTTTGAAGCATACCGGCCACACCATTCGCTCCGACTCAACCGGCGGCGACGAAATGAATCAGGCTATGAAGGCCATGATGGGAGTGAATCAGAGACGATGACGGCGTTCTTAAGGCAGACCTGGTACATCTACGTCCGTAACTTTAAGACATGGATAGCCCAGCCGGCTATCTTTATTCCATCCATAGTCTTCTCTGCATTCTTCTTTCTGCTGTTTGCTGCGCCCCTCGGAGGCGTAACCGCGTTGGAAGGATTCCCGACGGATGACTACGAGGCATACATGGCGGCCACTATCATCGTGATGACGGTGGTGTTCAGCGGTGCTGATGCGGCGATGGCTATGCTTGCGGATGTACTGTCTGGTTACTTCGACAAGATGCTTTTGGCGCCGATCAACCGTATGTCGATTCTATTGGGCAGCATGCTCATTGCCGGAACCAGGGCACTTTTGCAGGTAGTCATTATCATCATCATGGCGCTCATCCTGGGGGTCGACTTCCAGGGCGGAGTAGCGGGCATCTTCCTCATCATCCTGTTGTCCACATTGCTGGGCGTCGCCTGGGCTGCGGTCGGCCTCATGATAGCCATCAAGAGCAAAAGTGCACAGGTCACCCAGACGAGCTGGTTGTTATTCATGCCTGTGGCCTTCATCACCACGGCCTACATGCCCAAGGAATTTCTCACCGGCTGGTTCAAGTGGATCGTGACTGCCAATCCGGTGGACTACGTGCTCAACAGCATACGTACTATCGTCATCACCGGCTGGGACTGGGGCCCAATCATGCTTGGCATCTGGGTGCTACTGGCGATGGTTGGCGTGCTGACCCTGGCCGCGACGTGGGTGTACCGGCGTGAAACGGCATAACGCCGGATGTTTGTGAAGGCCGCACGATGAAGCCAGGTAAGCTGCCGCTGGATTTCCTCGCCCAGTTATTGTCGACACTACACATCGAAGACAAACGTGTCGCTCTCGGCCCCAGGCCGGGCGAAGACGCCGCACTCATTGATTTCGGCGATCGCTACCTCGTCGCGAAGACCGACCCTATCACCTTCGCTACCGACCACATCGGCTGGTACGCGGTGCAGGTGAACGCCAACGACATCGCCGTCATGGGCGGGACGCCGAAGTGGATGATGACCACGCTTTTGCTGCCGGAGAGCGTCACCCGTAAGCAGGTCGCGGCGATGTTCGCGCAGCTTCAGGACGCAGCCGCGAAGCTCAATATCACTCTGGTCGGCGGACATACTGAAATCACCTACGAGCTGCCGCGCCCGATGGCTGTGGGGGTGATGCTGGGTGAGGTCGAGAAAGACAAAGTTGTTCTTACCTCCGGCGCCAAACCCGGAGACGCGCTCATGCTCACCAAAGGAATCGCCCTCGAAGGCACGTCCATTCTTGCGCGGGAGGCCGCTCCGGCGCTCCGTAAAGCCGGTGTGAAGGCGAGTGCCATCCGTCGCGCGAAAGATTTTCTGTTCGATCCCGGCATTAGCGTCGTGAAGGATGCCGCCGTGGCCTGTGCTGCCGTACCTGTCCACGCCATGCACGACCCCACCGAGGGCGGACTGGCATCCGGTCTGTTGGAGATGGCTCAAGCGGGTGGAGTGGGCCTCGTGCTGGACGCCGAAGCGATACCCCTGCTATCGGAGTGCGAGGAATTCTGCTGTGCACTCGGAATAGACCCGCTCGGTCTCATCGCATCCGGTGCGCTGCTGGCTGCGGTCGCACGACAGGACGTTCCGAAGTTGAAACTGGCGATGGATGAAGAAGGCATCGGTGTGTACGAGATAGGCCGAGTGACCGAGGTTGCCGAAGGGTTGCGGATGCGTAAGAACGGGCGGCTGCAGCGATTGCCACGGTTCGCCCGCGACGAATTGGTGAGGTATTTGGGTGGCTAGGGCTGATATGTGTTGCACATGAAGAGCGAATCGTCTAATTTAGCTTTGACACCCTATCTGACGGATGCTAACATGCGGGTATTGGAGGGATGCTGTAGTGCCTGATGGGTACGCCTTAAACTGGTTCGCGATTCTTTTGGTCGCGGTGGTTGGTGTAGGTGCCATAGGCACCATGTTTCTGTCCAATCGTCTCATCGCTCCCAGGCGGCCTTCCGAGGTAAAGAACTCCCCCTACGAATGCGGCATCGAGCCCGCGCCCTTCCGTTGGTCCCAAGTCAACATCCGCTACTACGTGTTTGCCATTCTGTTCATTATCTTCGATGTGGAAGCGGTATTCCTGTTTCCCTGGGCTCTGGTGTTTCTGAAAACCGTTCCAGCCGTGTTCTACGAAATGCTTATCTTCATGGGCATCCTGTTCTTCGGCATCATCTACGGCTGGCGTAAAGGAGTCCTTCAGTGGAAATAAGCGGCAACCAGCCCACGGCTTCAACAACGGGCAACACCCCGGGGGAAGCCATCTTCGAGCGGGTTCTGCCGAACGCGCTGGTGGCCAAGTCTAACGAACTATTCGCGCTAGCCCGCAAGTCGTCCTTGTGGACACTTAGCTTCGGCCTGGCTTGCTGCGCCATCGAGATGATAGACGCCCATATGTCCCATCACGACCTCGACCGCTTCGGCGTCGTTACCTGGCCCTCTCCTAGACAGGCGGACGTGATGATTGTTGCGGGCACCGTGGTCAAAAAGATGGCCGAGCCCATCAAACGCCTGTACGAGCAGATGCCCGACCCCAAATGGGTCATTGCCATGGGGAGCTGCGCCACCAACGGCGGCCCGTACTACCGGTCGTATTCGGTGGTCATGGGTGTGGATCACCTGGTGCCGGTAGATGTGTACGTGCCGGGCTGCCCCCCCCGGCCTGAAGCCTTGATGTACGGGGTGATGGAGCTTCAAAAGAAGATTTCAAACGATGCAAAGAACCGGAAGCTGCCCGTTATTACTTCGAAACCCGATACCAGTACTTCGTAATCCGAGTTAATACCGTATATGCATAGTTCTCGAAATGAGTGACGAACCCGTGTCCGAAGATTCTGAAAAACCCAAGGCTGAAGCTAAGGCCGAGAAACCTGCACGTCCTGCACGCAAGGAACCCGAAACGCCAACTGCGCCGGTCATGCTGGACGAACGCGGCGAGGCGCTGTCCGGTGTGCTTCCAAAGGTGTTCAGCGATTTCGAGATTGAATACTCCGCCGCGATGGATGAAGTGGTCGCCATCGTGAAGCCGAAGGACATTCCCGAAGTCTGCCGTATCGCCAAAGAGGACGAGCGGTTGAACTTCGACTACCTTCGTTCCATCAGTGTCGTGGATTACGAGGAACGACTGGAGGTCAACTACCACCTGTTCTCGCTCGAAAACCGGCACAAGATGGTCATCAAAACCTCCGTCTCGCCCGACGACCCGCACGTGCCCACGGCCACCGGTGTCTGGAGGGGAGCCGATTGGCACGAACGCGAAGGCCACGACCTGTTCGGTGTGGTGTTTGACGACCACCCGAACCTGAAGCCTCTGGTGCTCTACGAAGGCTTTGAAGGCTTTCCGGGCCGCAAGAGTTTCCCGTTCCACGAGTACGAAGAATGGTAGGCAGATGGTTCAGAAGGTAACCGAAACACGCACACAATCAGCCGACCGCCTCGATGAGGTGGACATGATGCTGAACATGGGGCCGCAGCACCCCAGCACCCACGGCGTGTTCCGACTGGTGGTCTGGCTCGACGGCGAGCGCATTGTGAAGGCGGAACCGCATATCGGCTATCTGCACCGTGGTTCCGAGAAGCTGTGCGAACGTGAGGACTACGCCCAAATCATCACCCTGTTTGACCGGCTGGACTACGTCGCCAACCTCAACGGCGAGCTTGCCTTTTGCATGGCTGCCGAGAAGCTCATGGGCCTGGAAGTGCCGGAACGGGCCTGGTATATCCGAACCATCCTTTGCGAACTCAACCGCATCGCCAGCCACATGCTGTTCTACGGCGTATACGGTCTGGACGCTGGAGCCATGTCTCCGGTGCTGTACGGCTTCCGCGAGCGCGAACGCATAATCCTGCTGTTCGAGGCCGTCACCGGCGCCCGTATGATGCACAACTACATCCGTATCGGCGGTGTCAAAGAAGACTTGCCGGACGACTTCAACAAGCGTATGGCTACACTCATTGACGAGCTGAAGCATGGTATTGACGAATGTGACCGGTTGCTTTCCCGAAGCGAGATTTTCCTGGAGCGTACCAAGGGCGTCGGCACCATAGACGGCAAGACGGCCATTGACTACGGCGTCTCCGGCCCTATGCTCCGTGCGGCAGGCGTGAAGGAAGACGTTCGGGTCTCCGAACCGTACGGTATATACGACCGCTTCGATTTCGGCATCCCTGTGGGCACCAACGGCGACTGCTGGGATCGCTACTACGTCCGTATTTTGGAGATGCGAGAGTCGCTTTCCATCATCGAACAGGCTATGCAGCAGATGGAGCCCGGCGACATCGCCGCCAAGGTTCGCCGCATCGCCCGCCCGCCCAAGGGCGAAGCGTTCATCCGCACCGAATCGCCCCGCGGAGACTTCGGCGTGTTCCTGGTCAGCGACGGCGGAGACAAGCCCTATCGCGTTAAGGTTCGCGCCCCTTCGTTCGCCAATCTACAGGCTATAACCCATCTGCTTCGAGACGCGTACATCGCCGACGCCGTGGTCGTGCTCGGATCCATTGACATCATCTTGGGAGAAGTAGACCGATGACGCTGCTTGAAGGCGTCTACTATACCCTCGGAGCTCTGGGCATCGTCGGCTTCTTGTCCACCACAGTGATTGCGCTCACCTGGCTCGAACGTAAGGCGCTTGCCCGTATTCAGCAACGCATGGGTCCGACCCGGGTCGGGCCGCAGGGCCTGCTGCAGCCTATCGCGGACGTCCTGAAGCTTATGAGCAAAGAAGACATCGTCCCGTCGTGGTCGGACAAGCGCCTGTTCTGGCTCGCGCCCATGGCCTTCTTTTTGCCCGCGTTGCTTCTCTGGGTCACCATCCCCGTCACACGCGACCTCGTCCTGCGTAACCTGGAGATGGGCCTGTTCTACATCGTCGCCATCTCGGTGTTGTCCGTTGCCGGACTGGCCCTTGCGGGCTGGAGTTCGGCCAACAAGTACGCTCTTCTCGGCAGTCTGCGGGCCGTCGGTGCATTGATAAGCTACGAAATACCCTTTATTCTCGCTGTACTTGCGGTCGCCATGCTTGCCCAAACGTTCGATATCACAGAAATCGTGGACGACCAGCGCAACATCGCCTACGTTCTTATTCTTCCGCTTGGGCTGTTCCTCTTTTTCACCGCTAGTCTGGCCGAACTCGGCCGGACACCGTTCGACATTCACCATGCCGAGTCCGAGGTGGTCGGCGGCCCGTTCGTCGAGTACAGCGGCGCGCATTGGGCTGCATTTATGCTGTCTGAATACGCCAATACCTTTACCGTAGCCGTGCTCACCGTGCTGCTCTTCTTCGGAGGCTGGCGGTGGCCCACCATGCCCTTCGAAGGTGGCCTGCACATCGTTCTCTCGGCTATCTGGCTGTTGGTGAAAACCTATTTGGTTATTCTCGTCATCTTCTGGATACGCGGCACCTTTCCGCGCTTGCG
>JAQBWG010000041.1 GCA_027625225.1 Chloroflexota bacterium
GGCGGAGCGTTTTATCTCGGGCAGGCGCTCTTCGACGGTGGGGATGTCGTCCAGCGGGCGCTTGGAGGAGACGACGCTGCCGGGGGTGTATTGGCCGCCGAGGATGTCGGCCAGGGTTGTTTTGTCGAAGTTGACGACGACGAGATCGAAGAAGCGCAGGCAGTCGTTAGGAAAGGACTTGGCGTGGGGGCCGCCGATGGCGGTGAGGGCCTTTTCCTGCCGGTAGAGTTTGCCCAGGGCATAGGCGAGGGCACTAGCCTGGGTGTAGGCGGCGATGAAGACGACGTCGAGGTCGTCGGGCAGGAGGGCTTTGGGGTCGCCATTGCCGTACCATGTGGCGTAGAAGGTTTCGTGGCCCATCTGGCGCGACCACACGGAGGTGGCCTGGGGCATGATGGAGGCGTACTGCTTGGTGAACAGGTAGTAGCGTGCGGACTGCGTCCAGCTGGACTTTTCCGTGTCGGCCAGTAGTTCCAGGACGCCTACGCGCATGGTTTACGCCTCCCCGGCCAGCGGCCGGTCTACCCGGTTCACGCTACGTGCTTTCGAGAGTTTGAGCTACTCTTCGAGGACGGCGCGAACGCGGATGCGGTCGCCCTCGGTTCGGGGTGCATTGGCGAGGACATCGTCCAGAGGCAGGCTGTCGCGGGCAACGTCGTCACGGAGAACGTTGGAGACATCTATGGACTGCGCGGTTGGTTCGACGTTGGATACATCCAGTTCGTTCAGCGTGTCGAAGTGTTCCAGGATGTTGGAGAGCTGGTCGCGCATCTGCTCAACCTCGTCGTTGGTCATGCCGATGCGTGCGAGGCTGGCGATGTGCTTTACTTCGTCGGTTGTGAGCCTGTCAGCCATGCAGCGAGTGTAGCACACCACGGCGATGGAGAGGTCGCCTCAGTTGGCGAAGGGTGCGATGGACAGGCGATAGCGGGCCGGTTGGTGGGTGCCGCGGGTGATGGGGGCGATGACGAGGATGGCCTCCTCGATGCGGCCGACGACGTCTTCGAGGCGGAAGCGGGTGGTGTTGTTTTCGTCCAGCGAGAGCGTGAATACATCGGTGGTGCCGTCGGTGAAGCGCTGGATAAGCTGGACAACGAAGCGCTGGGGAAGCGTGGTGGTGATGCGGCGAAAGCCCTCGCCGTGCCAGCCTGCGGGCGATTCGGCGTCGTCAAAGAAGCCGAGCTCGGGGATGGCGATGTCGTTGAGGAGGAGGCCGTCGAGGTAGACGGCCTCGTCTGTCACATATTCGAAGCGGACGAGGATTTCCTTTCCGGCGTACGGTGAGAGGTCGATGCGTTCGTTCACCCAGCCGCTACTGCGTCCGGTGTAGCCGATGCCAAGGGCGTTGCCGACGGGGTCGTAGGCTGTGGTGTGGTTGCCCTGCAGGACGCGCCAGGTGCGTCCTGCGTCCGATGAGGCGGTGACGTAGGCGTAGTCCCAGCCTTCTTCAATGTCGTGGTATGTCCAAAAGTCGAGTGTGGCTCTGCCCAGCCCGCGAAGGTCGAAGGCGCGGGTGAGACGGGCGTCCATGGAATCACCCACGCCGCTCCACCAGCAGCGTTCGCCGGAGTGGCAGCGCGCGGCGACCTGTGCGACTTCGGTGTCGCCAGCGAAGGAAACGGTGATGTTGTTTTCCAAGCGCAGACGGTAGTACGAAGCGGAGTGCTGCGGCGTGGAGTCGTCTATGGGTAGATTCGAAGTGAGTGGCAAGACCTGGCGGATAGTGAAGTCATGGTTGAGGTGGGCGTAAGGGCCGTCGGGCGCGTCGAGGTAGTTGGCGACGATCCAGTCACCGAAGACGTCGTCGAAGGTTACGCCAAAGCTGGAGAGATATTCCTCGACGCCTTCGATGCCGTCGGCCTGGATATTAGCCAGGGTAGCGAAGCCGTCAGTGCCGCCATAGCGGTCGAACAGGTAGTCGAGGAAGAGTATGGCTGCGCCATAGTGCGGCGTGGTGTTGGTAGAAGCGTCGGGCCAGAAAGTGAGTTGGGTGCCGGGCGCAGCAGCGAAAAAGTCGACGAATGCCGAAGGGCTGGTGGTGAACTCGCGGGCAAGTTCGGAGAAACCCTCGTTTATCCATGAATCTTCGTCGGGGTCGATGTTGGCATGGACGGCGTGCTGAAACTCGTGGGCCAGTATAGCGAGAAATTCGTCGGGGTCGGTGAGTAGATAATCGGCGTCCATGTACATCATTTCGCGCTCATTGCTATCGGGGTGGACGACACGAGAGTAGGAATCGCCCGCGCCGAAGTATCCGCCGAGGCCGTTGAGTTTGGTGATGAGAACGGTGAGACGGGGGTCGCCGTCTATGCCGGGCTTCCGGATGTCGCCGATGGCGCTGACGATGGCGGGCCGGACGGTTTGCTCGAAGTCGTTGGCGACTTGTTGCAAAACTTCGCCGGGGATGTTCACGCCGGCGTCCACGTACCAGTAGACGTTGCCGGTGATAAGCGCGAGGGTGGTGGCGACCTGAAAGAGCCGGTCTTCAATCTGGTCGGATACCCAGAACACTTCGGTTTCACCGACGGTCTTCGGCTTAGGGGCGTCGTTCATGGCTTTGGTGATGGCATCTGGCGAGACTCCACGCAGACGGACGGCGAGGTCGTTCAGGTCGCGGGTGAGGGCGTCGGTAAGGGTTTCGCTGTTTGTGCCGGTGGCAACGACCGAGACCGTTGGAGTTGGAGAAGGCACGACTGTTGCTGTAGGGGCACGGGTATCTTCGATGAGAGGCGTCGGTGTTGAGGTACTATTGCGGGAACATGAGGCGAGTAATGCGACCGCTAGTAGCGCTGCAAGCGCATATGCGAGGATTCGGGACGCTGTTATCGGGTGGTGTTGCATGGGTGTCCTTTGAAGATGCTTACGTTCAGCATAGCAAGTTAGCTTGCTTGTTGCGGTCTCGCGTTGAACCCTGAGGTGGAAATCGGGTATCCTTTCACAACCGTTCTAACTTTCGTGCTTTTTCGACGTTTTCATAATCACACTTGTGAAATAGGGAGGGAATATGCGCAAGCTGTTTTTAGCTGCGTTCGCACTAGCAGTAACAATCGCTTTGGTTGGCTGTAGCAGCTCTACGCCTGGAGCAGAGCCGACGAGTAGCAGTGGCAATGCGACTCCGCGAGTTCAGGCCACAAAGCCCCCCGCCTCAAGCGGAACTGGCAGCTTTCAATTCAGCAGTGAAATGAGCGGCAGGCGTCAGCAGCATGGGATAACCCTCTTACAAGACGGCCGCGTGTTAGTAGCTGCCGGTATTGACACAGGTGGAGCGAACCTCAATAAGCCTATTCACGACACGGCAGAGGTTTATGATCCGGCTTCTGGTAAGTGGACGGAGACCGGTTCGATGGCCGAGGCGCGCCACGACTTTGTCATGCTGACTCTTGAAGATGGCAAAGTGATAGCTGCCGGTGGCCGAACGCTCCGTCTTTCGTATGCGACGCATGGAGCGGAGGTCTGGGACCCTGTGACAGGCACCTGGACTCCGACCAGTCCACTTATTGATGAACGTGACTACTTCGATGGCGTACTGCTCCAAGATGGTCGGGTCATGGTATTCGGTGGTTTTACTCAAGAGTATGGAATGCAGGCCTCGACAGAGATTTGGGACCCGGCGACGGGCGAATGGACGGCTGGACCGGATATGTCGGAAGACAGGGCCGCTCATACTGCGACGCTGTTGCAAGACGGTAGGGTTCTGATAGTTGGCGGAGGCAAGGCTGACCCTCCGTACTCTCCCACGGCAGAGATTTACGACCCGGAGACGAATTCGTTTTCACCAGCGGGCGAGTTGGGCCGCGGGCGGCAGGAGCATACAGCAACGCTTCTTCAAGACGGCCGTGTTGTTGTGGTTGGTGGTCGAGGAAAGAGAAAAGAAGTGGAGATTTACGACCCGGCAACGAATTCGTGGTCCGACGGCGGAGCGATTCAGGTTGGTCGAGGCGAACACTCTGCAGCCCTTTTGTCCGACGGAAGGCTCATTATCATGGGAGGTACGGGCAATACCGCTTCAACTGAGATTTACGACCCGGCCTCGAACTCGTGGGTTGTCGGCCCGGACATGAACGAAGGCCGTCTTCGCATGGCTGCGGTGGCATTGAACAACGGGACAATCTTCGTAACTGGCGGGAATAGCCGTTCCGGTCTGCTAGCCTCAACAGAACTTTACTCGCAATAAAGAGCCATAGATAGTTGACAATAATCCGGAGATGTACCTGGTCGAGAAGACTAGTGAGGGGCAGAAGATGAAGAGGGGATTGGCGATAGGCGCGTTGGGGGTTCTGGTGATGATTGCGCTGGCGTGTAACAGCGCGCCAGCTGCGTCCGGGCCTGGCGATGTTAACCAGGGCTCAGAATCCGGTGATGGCGGGTCTTCCATACAGACCGGGCAGTTTGCTCTTTTACTGACCGCGATGGCAGACGGGCGTTCGTATCTCAATGCTGAGGTACTTCCGGATGGCCGAGTAATGGTTATCGGCGGCCGAAGCAAGGGTGTGAGTGAGTGGCCTATCGTGCATGCGCGCGTCGAGATTTTCGATCCGACTACGCAAGCGTGGACGGATACAGGAGCGCTGGCGGACGAACGTCAGCAGCCCGCAGTGGCGGTATTTCCTGATGGCAAGGTACTGGTGGCAGGTGGCACGGATACAAGCATCAATCCCTACAATCGAGCCGAGATATGGGATCCTGCCACAGGCGAATGGACACCTGCAGGCAGAATGAAGCAGTATCGCGAGTTACCGCAAGGTGTAGGTCTGGATGACGGCAGGGCGATGGTTGTGGGGGGCATTAGTAAAACATTCAAACCTCTGACCATTGTAGAGGTGTACGATCCGGTAACGGGCGAATGGGAGGAACTGGCACCGACGTCGGCGGGGCATAGACAGTTCACACTGACTAAACTTTCAGATGGCAAGGTTTTAGCAGCCGGTGGCGGTGCACTTGATGGGCCGTGGCTGGATGTGGCCGAGGTGTACGACCCCTCCACAGACACGTGGACACTGACAGGGCCTATGATTACCGGCAGGACTATGCACACGGCGACGTTGCTACAGGACGGGCGTGTGCTGGTAGTAGGTGGGGTGGGGAAAGGCACGGGAGATCATGGCGTTGCTCTGAGTTCTGCCGAGATTTACGACCCCGCGACGAACGAATGGACATCCGCAGGGAACACGCGGGTCACCCGGTCGGAACATGCAACGAGTCTTATGGGAGACGGCAGGGCGATTGTGGTCGGCGGCGTAGGTGATACCAAGCAGTCGGAGATTTACAATCCGAGTACAGGCACATGGTCAGCCGGACCGAGTCTCATAGAGTCGCGCTATAGGTTCGCGGCGGTGACCCTGCATGACGGGTCGGTGCTTGCAATTGCAGGACAGAGTTCGGAAAAGGTGCTACATACCGTGGAGCGCTATAAACCGTAACCGCAAAATTTCATGAAGTTTAGCAAAGGGGCGGCCATATGGCCGCCCCTTCGTTATTCAGATCTGGAGTTGTATGTGTTCATGGCGCGGTCAATGCTGTTGGTGAGAATGGCAGAAACTGCGTCGACAGTTCGGTTGACGGCTTCGTCTACCGAACTTCGTTCCTCTGAGGACATGGCGCTCAAGACGTAGTCGATGTCGCCGGTGAAGCCGCGCGGGCGGCCGATGCCGATGCGTAGACGCGCAAAATTCTGGCTGCCCAGTTCGTGGATGACCGACTTGAGGCCGTTGTGCCCTCCTGCGCTGCCCTTGGTACGAAGCCGGAGGTTGCCGACTGAGAGATCCATGTCGTCGCAAATGATAAGCGCCTGTTCCGGCGTTGTCGCATAGCGGGTTTGAAGATATTTCGCCGCTTGGCCGGAGAGGTTCATGAAGGTACGTGGCTTGGCCAAGACGACGGGCTTGCCCTCGATTTCGCCCTCGCCGAAAAAGCAGGTGTTGTGTTTGGCGGAGAGGCGGACGTTGTGCCGTTCGGCGAGGAGGTCAACTGCCCAGAAGCCGACGTTGTGGCGGGTGTTTTCGTATTCGGGGCCTTGATTACCAAGGCCGATGATGATCAGGTCGACGGGCTCGCGGCGTTGTGACTTCTCGGTGGAACTGCGCCAGCGCTTGAAGAGAGACAGAGCTAGTCCTCCAGGATGATGTCGCCGGACTTTCCGCCGGTCTTTTTCACCAGGCGGACGGCATCGATACGCATCTTTCGGTCGACAGCCTTGCACATGTCGTAGATAGTGAGGGCGGCGACGCTGACGGCGGTAAGCGCTTCCATCTCCACGCCAGTCTTGTCGGTGGTCTTGGCGGTGGCGGTGATGTCCACGGCGTTGCGGGACTCGTCGAGTTCTAATTCGACGGACAGGTGTGTAAGGCCGATGGGATGGCAGAGCGGGATAAGCTCGGAGGTTTTCTTCGCGGCCATGATGCCAGCGGTGCGGGCGGTGCCGAGGACATCGCCCTTAGCAACGGCGTTGCGCTTGATGAGGTCGAGAGTCGCCGCTTCCATGAGGACCGAGCCTCTGGCGACGGCGAGGCGGTCGGTGTCGGGCTTACTGCCGACGTCCACCATACGGGCAGCACCGGAGTCGTCCACGTGGGTCAGGCCCACCGATTTGGTATTGGGCCTGGCGAGGCCAGCCTCTTGCTTGGCGACCTGATCGGCGAGTTCGTTCATGGGGTCTCCGGCATGTCCTCTCACCCATTTCCAGCGGACGTTACGGGCCGCGACGGCCTTGTCGAGCTGGGGCCAAAGGTCGGTGTTGGCGTTGCGCTTCCAGTTCTTGGTGATGGTGTTGATGACGTACTGGCTGTCGCTGTGGACGGTTACGTCGGAGCGTGGCGGGATGGACTCAAGGCCTTTGATGGCGGCCATAATCTCCATACGGTTGTTGGTGGTCTTCGGCTCGCCGCCACTTACGATGCGCTGGTCGCCGTTTTCGATGACGATGGCCGCCCAGCCGCCGCGTCCGGGGTTGCTGTCGCAGGCACCGTCTGTGTAAATATCAATCATGATCGCGCTATCGTAGCGCACGGAAGGGGTTTGCGGGTAGGGTTTCGGGGACGACTAGCCGCCGATGTGGTACATCTCGACCTTGCGGCGAGGCTTGGTCATGGAGGCGCGCTCTTCGGAGTACCGGTCGGTGCGCGCGGTCCAGATGTTACGGATGATGGTCTCGATGTCGTCGTCGGATGCGCCGGAGCGCAGTGGCTCGCGGATGCCGGTGCCCTTGGTGCCGAACAGGCAGGTGAACAGCTCGCCTTCGGGTGACAAGCGCAGGCGGGTGCAGTCGCCGCAGAAAGGCTTGGTTACGGATGCGATGACGCCGATTTCGCCGGAGCCGTCGCGGTAGCGATAGCGATTAGCGACTTCGCCGCGATAGGTGCTCTCGACCGGTTCGAGAGGCAGTTCACGGTTAATCATCTCAACGATTTCTTCGGCGGTGATGACCTGATCCATTTTCCAGCCGTTCAGGTTGCCGACGTCCATGTACTCGATGAAACGGACGATGTGACCGCGCTCTTTGAAGTAGTGGGCGGTGTCGACGATGGTGTGGTCGTTGACGCCCCGGATGGCGACGGAGTTGACCTTGATGGGCGAGAATCCCGCCTGCTCGGCGGATTCGATACCGGCGAGGACGCTTTTTACGCCAAAGCCGCGGCCGTTCATTTTCTTGAAGACTTCGTCGTCGAGGCTGTCTAGGCTGACCGTGATGCGCTGCAGACCAGCGTCTTTGAGCTTTTGGGCGAACTTGGGCAACAGGTAGGCGTTGGTGGTCATGGTGATGTCGCTGGCGCCGTCGAGTTCGGCCAACACGGCGACTAGGTGCTCTACGCCGTTACGCACTAACGGCTCGCCGCCAGTGAGTCGCAGCTTCATGCCGCCTAGCTTGAGGAGAATGCGAGTGACTCGCGTTATCTCCTCGAAGCTGAGGAGGTCTTTCTTGGGCAGGAATTCGTAGCGTTCGCCGAATATTTCGGCGGGCATGCAGTAGGTGCAGCGGAAGTTGCAACGGTCAGTGACCGAGATGCGCAGGTCGCGAAACGGACGACCAAACACGTCGCGCATGGCCTTACTATTTTGGTACTTGAATACAGTCATGATTTCGTTATGCTCTGCAGCCATTGTAACGCCTTCCGGGCGGCCACGCCTCGATGGCTGATGCGGTGCTTTTCTTCAGGCGATAGCTCGGCGACCGTTTTCCCGAGGTCAGGCAGGTAAAAAACGGGGTCGTAGCCGAAGCCGTTGTCGCCGCGAGGTGTGCGGACGATGCGGCCCTCGCAGTCTCCGGTGAACGTCTGCATCGGCTGGTTAGGCAAGGCCACGGCGATGACGCAGCGAAAGCGGGCGTTGAGCCTATCGTCGGGAACGCCTCGGAGCTTGCCCAATAGCAGCGCGATGTTATCGGCGTCGGTGGCATGCTCACCCGCGAACCGGGCGGAGCGGACGCCGGGTGAGCCGTCGAGAGCGTCGACCTCGATGCCGGAGTCGTCGGCCAGAGTTGGGAGGCCGCTAAGCCGGTGATATTCTCCAGCTTTCAGAATGGCGTTTTCTTCGAACGTCGCGCCGGTCTCTTCGACCTCGTCGGTAATACTGATGTCGCTAAGAGAAACTAGCGTCAGGCCGCAGTCTTCGAGGAGGCGGTCGAACTCACGCAGCTTGCCCTTGTTTCGGGTGGCCACAAGGAGTTGCGTGTGGCCCATGCGATGCCCTTGGGCTGCTTAGGAGCCTTCGGTGATAGCGAACCGCTGGAGTAGACCACCGACGGTGTCGCGGAAGCCGCCGTACTCCAATTCGGTGTACGGAAGCATGGCCGCCCCGGACCAGCCCTGACTGCGCATCTCGATGCCCTTGACCTGGGCACGGCGCCGTACTTCGTCCCAGGCCACGTTTCCGAAGAAGTCGGCGTAGGCGTCTGCGAAGCGACCGTCCCGGTCAACCGAGAAGCCGATGCAGGAGACGATGGGCAGGCAGTACATGCCGGGGATAGGCGTGTTGATGGCCACGGGCATGAGCGGCATGACGTGGGAGCCGCGGGCGTCGCCGCCGATGTAGTGAGCCTTCGCAAAGGGCGAGACCAACTCTTCAGGAGCAGGGAAGATGCCCTGGTTGCGCACGAGTGCGATGGGGTCGTCCTTGCCCGTGTAGCTTCCGGCAATGGAGTGGAGCCGCTGCGCGGAGATGGCTGCGGCCTTCTGTCCGTGGGTGCGGGAGTAGATGCTGTCTATGCCGAAGCGCTCGTTGTCCCGCAAAAGAGCGGAGATTTGGTAGGCGTCTTCGGGGGCGTTGAGTTCAAGGATGCTATCGCCTTTGGTATTGTCCATGTCGATGATGCGGAATGTGAAGCCTTTTATCATTGGTGGCAACATAAGGCCTGCGCAGTACATGGCGTCGGCGAAGCCAAGATACAGCGGCAGGTTATATGCGCCGGGGCCGCACTTGTCGGCGGCGAACACCATGAACGACTCGGCCGGTCGGGGCTTCTGAAGCGTGTGCTCCAATTCTATTTCGGCGACTGCCGGGCCTGCGCCGCGAACGTTGCCCGACGGGGCGTCTACCAGCAAGTCCTGGCCCGCACCGTAGAGGCCGTACTTCTTGGCGATTTCAGTGCCCTTGATGAACGAATCCCAGGCGAATTGGTGGATGTCGGTGTTGTTCTCGCCCTTGGTGTGAGACATGATGATGGCGATGTCGTCGCCGGTGAAGGTGACCATGCCGTCAACGAGCAGGCCACTCTTCTTGGCTTTTTCGACCTGCGCTTTTACCTCTTCTACCATGCGTGGGGACGGCTGGGTGTGGCCGCCGATCGAGCCGATGTCTGCTTTGATGACCGATAGTGTGAGCTTCATAGAGCGCCTCCATAGCTCCCGGCGACCTCCGTCGCCTGAGAGGGATATTCAGATTCGTTGGAAACGGTTCGCGTCGTAACAAGGGGTCAATGATTTGCAGACCCCTCGGGATGTGAACGCGGCCCAGTGTATCAATCTGCGGATAGGGGTGTCAACGGCGATATTGAAGAAGGAAGGGCGTGAACATGCGGGGCGTGAGCAAGCGCTCAAGGTTGCCCGACACGGGTCGAAACAATACAATACTCACTCGTCCCGTGAAGATGGAGGGATGGCCGAGCGGTTTAAGGCGCTTGTCTTGAAAACAAGTTTCCCGCAAGGGAACGTGGGTTCGAATCCCACTCCCTCCGCCAAAGTGGACCTGTGAATTTAATACATATGGCAAGGTTGATATGAAAGTACACGAGTACCAGGCAAAGAAAATCCTTTCAGATTACGGCGTGCCGGTGCCCAAGGGCAGCGTCGCGTCCACGCCCGCCGAAGCCGCAAAAGCTGCACAAGACTTAGGTGGCAAGGTGGTGGTGAAGGCACAGGTGCATGCCGGCGGTAGAGGCAAAGCTGGCGGCGTGAAGATTGTTTCTTCACCCCAGGAAGCTGAGTCGTTCGCGGCAAGTATTCTAGGGAAGAACCTGGTCACGATCCAGACCGGCCCGGAGGGTGTGCCGGTCCGCAAAGTTCTCGTCGAAGCGGCATCCGAAATCGAGCGGGAGCTGTATCTGGCCGTGCTTGTGG
>JAQBWG010000042.1 GCA_027625225.1 Chloroflexota bacterium
GCGGTCGGCGCGGCAGGTTTTTATGTATTGGTGGCCGGGCCGGTGTTGACCGGACAGCGAGCGGCGCCTTTCCGGGGATTAAGTCAACGGCTGGAAGCGGGCTCGGTGCGGCTTGGTCTTGGCGGTGTTGTGCTGTTCGTGGCGGCTTCGATAGGCCAGCTCGGTCTTCAGGCGGCGAAGATTGATGTGGGGCCGGGTACGGTCATCACGGGCACGGACTGGGGGCAGTTGTGGCTGTCGCGTGTGATTCTGGGTCTTGTCCTTGGGATAGGCCTTGCAGGTGTTTTGCGGTGGGGCCAGGATAAACAGGTTGGGGTCTGGCTACGCTGGGGGACGCTGGTTGTGGGCTTGGGGATGCTGGTGCCGTTCAGTCTGGCAAGCCACGGCGCGGCGTTGAGCGAGGCGAAGAACGCGGCGGTGTTCTCGGACTACCTGCACCTGGCGGCGACGGCGTTGTGGGTGGGCGGACTGGTGCATCTGGCACTGATAAGTGTGTCGTTGTTCAAAGGTACGTCAGAGTCGCAGCGTACTGCAGTGTTGTCAAGGATCGTCCCGCGTTTCTCGGTGCTGGCGGTGCTAAGCGTGGGCATCGTGGTGGTGACGGGTCTGTACGCGGCGTGGGCGCAGGTGTCGTCCTTAGGTGCGACTACGACGCCGTACGGGTGGACGCTGGTGGCGAAGACGGTTTTGGTTGCTCCGTTGCTGCTACTGGGTGCTATGAACCTGTTCTTCACCAGTCCAAGACTAAAGAACGGGCAGGATGGGGCGAAGTGGCTCAGGCGGTTCGTTGCCGGAGAAGTGGTATTGGCAGTGCTGGTGTTGCTGGCTGTGGGATATCTGACGAGCCTGGAGCCGGCACGGCAGACGGCTGCGCGGGAGGCCCAACGTGCGGACGCGAGTTACGAGGACAATGTCCAGGGCACACATGTGGTTATCGCGGTGTCTCCGGGCGCAGTGGGGCCGAACGAGGTGAACGTGATGATTCGGAACCACTTGGGATTGCCCATCACGAATGCAGACTCGGTGCGGGCGCGAATCACGTTCCTGGGACAGGATTTGGGGAGCGAGTTCGAGACGTTGTCGAACGTGGGCGGCGGGCTGTATTCACTGAACTCCGCGAATCTGAGTCTGGCAGGTGAGTGGCAACTCGAGGTGGTGGTGAGCCGGCCGGACGCTTTCGATGCGCGCGTGGCGTTCCGGTTCGAGGTCGGTACGGGTGGAGGTGTGCCTGCTTCAACGGAGCCGTCGGGTGAGATAGGGTCGCTGCTGCTGGGAGTTGAGCTGGCGCTGGTTGCGCTGGTGCTCTTGGGATTGGGTATGCCGATGGGTGCGCTGCGGAGCCGGATGGGGACGGCGTTCATCGGTGTGGGGCTGGTGTTGTTCTTCACGGGCGGGTTCTTCGCACTGAACGCGGACGTGGGAGATACGGGAGATACGGCGTTGACGAATCCGATATTGCCGGATGCGGTATCTATCGCCAGGGGCGAAGAACTATATATGCAGAGCTGCACTACATGTCACGGTGTGACGGGGTTAGGCGACGGGCCAGCGGCAGCGGGGTTGCAACCGCCGCCACTGGACTTGACGATTCACGTGCCGCTGCATCCGGATAGGGCGCTGTTCGGGTTCATCAAAAACGGCGTGCCGGGCACAGCTATGCCGGTGTGGGGAGAATCACTTTCGGATGAGGACATCTGGCACCTAGTGAACTATCTGAGGACGATTCCGGAGCAGGCTCAGCAAGTGCGCTAAGGTGTCTGGCACTCTCTGCTAATCGTTCATTCCCCTTCCATCCAGGATTTTTTGCACATATTTCCCTACTCTTGACTCCCGGGTTTTGGATTGTTTGGGTGCTGAAAAATAGAGACTGTAGGCTCTTTGCCGTCCCGGCGTTAGCGCCTCAAAAGCAGTTTTCAAGGCGGGGTTTTCATTCAATTTCTTTTGGAATTCTTCGGGGATAGTAAATTCTGAAGTCTCTTTGAATTTCACTTTTAAGCCGGCTTTTTCCACTTCGATAGCTTCGTGGATATAGGCTTTCAAGATGGGTTCCATCCCGACTATCTCTCGAACACTCGTGAACCGAATTTGACGTGCAGACTGCACATTCTCAGTTTGTTGGATAAGAATACCGTTGGGGTCCTTTAGCAGGGCGCCTTTAAAAAACAGATATGCGCAATACTCTTTAAATCCATGCATCAAAACTATGTTGCTTTTTTGAAGTGTGTAACAGGGGCAACCCCACTTCAATTCTTCGGTCAACGCACAGTCAAGGGCGATTGTTCTTAACTTCTCAAATTCTTCCTGCCACTTTTGAGCTTTATTAAAAAAGAAATCAACTTTCGGGTTCATTTTATTCATGTATGGATTACCTGGAGCGATTTTTTGTAGCAGACTCAACGGATACGCTAATCCGCAGGAAGCAGGATAGCAAAAAGAGCGGCTATTTGGCCGCTCTTTTTGCTATGGGTGCGAAAGGTTTAACTAGGACTGTTCGGCGCAGACGGAATTGGCAAGTATGCCCACACCTTCGACCTCGACTTCGACACTGTCGCCGTCGTTGATGTCCTCGGGGATGCCGGGGGTGCCGGTGAGGATGAGGTCGCCGGGTTCGAGGGTCATGACCCTGCTGATGAACTCGATAATCTTGGGGATGGAGTGGATGAGGTTTTTGGTGTTTCCATCCTGCACTACCCGGCCGTTGATGCGGCAGGATACGCCGATGTTGGCCGGGTCGAGCCCGGTGGCGATGTAGGGGCCGATGGGGCCGAAGGTGTCGGACGACTTGGCGCGCCACCACTGGAGGTCATTCTTCTGCCAGTTGCGCTCGCTGACGTCGTTGGCGCAGGTGTAGCCGAAGATGAAGTCGGTGGCGTTGTCGACGGTGGCATTTTTGCACTGCTTGCCGATGACGATGGCGACTTCGGCTTCTTCCTGCACTTTGGTGGCTTCGCGGGGCAGGACGATGGTGTCGCCGGGGCCGACCATGGAGGACACGGTCTTGAAGAAGGGCTCGGGAACCTCGGGGGCCTTGCGGTCGCCGAGGTGGTCGCTGTAGTTCAGGCCGATGGCGATGATTTTGCCCGGGTTGCAAGGTGACAAAAGCTTGGCGTCAGACAGCTTATGGGCACGGTCAGTGCGCTTGTGATCGCGCCAAGGAGCGTCGGTAATTTCGTAGATGGCATTCTGGCCTTCGACACGGCCGTACATGGCTTTGTTGCCGACCTGGATTCGTGCGTACTTCATAGATAGTTCTCCTTGCGGATAGATGACGTTTGACAGTGTATACGAGAGCGGGCGGTGGAGGAAACCTAGCGGCCGCGCTGGTTGCCCCAGGTGAGTATGTGCAGGCGGGTGGAGAAGCGGACGCCGCGTTCGGCGCAGAGTTCGGCGAGCCATTGGCCGCGTTCGCGGAGGGTTTCCGGTGATGTGCCTTCGGGCATGAGGATGATACGCTCGGGCGGGAATCCGTATCGCTCGGCGAGGGCGCATGCTTCGTCAGCGTCTGACGGCTGGGTGATGACGAACTTGGCGTAGGCGTTGGGCAGTATGGCGAAGGCGGCGAGGGCTGTTGGTACTTCACGGCGCTCGGCACGATTGCCGGAGTTGGCAAGCTTGGGCGAAACGTTCCACTGAGCGACGGTATCGGTCATGGCGTCGTCGGGTGCGATGGTGCCGTTGGTCTCGACTTCGCAAGGGATGTCGCGGGATTTGAAGGCGGCGACCAGGGGGGCAAGCTCGTCCTGTTGGAGCATGGGCTCGCCACCAGTGATGACCACGCGGGGTGCGCCAAGGGTGAGGATGCGCTGCTGGACGTCTTCGGGGCGCAAGTCCATGGTTTCCCGTTGGATGTCGTGATTCTTCCAGTCCCAGGTGTACTTGGTGTCGCACCAAGAGCAGGCGAGGTTGCAGGTGGCGAGGCGGACGAAGACGCACGGGGCGCCTGTGCTGACGCCCTCGCCCTGGATAGAGCGGAATATCTCCGGTTCGCCGGATGGCATGCGGCTGAGTTTCAGCATGGCTAGGCTTTGCCCAGGCGGGCGAGGAGCGGGTCGGGGACGCCAGCCTCGGCGAAGCCCTTAGCTCGCAGAATGCAGGAGTCGCATCCGCCACAGGGGGCGTCGCCGCCCTGGTAGCAACTCCAAGTTTGGTCGAGAGGTGCGTTCAGTTCGATGCCGAGCTTGGCTATGTCGGCCTTGCTCATCTCGATGATGGGGATTTCGATGTCGAAGCCGACGCCGTACTGCGTCCAGAGCTTGCTGCCCATGCGTAGCGTTTGGGTTGCCTGCTCGAAGAACTCGGGTCGGCAGTCGGGGTAGCCGGAGTAATCGATGGCGTTGGGGGCCATGTATATCTTGGCGGCGATGGATTCCGGGTCAGCGTTGTTCGTCTCGATGGCGTGGAGGATGGTGCTTTCGAGGTGGGCGGCAGCGAGTGAGAGAAAGATAGTGTTGCGGAGCGGGACGTAGGTGATGGGGACGCCGAAACCAATCTCTTTGGCCGAACGGTCTGTTGGTACCGGGAAGCGGTCGGGCTGGGTGAGCGCGGAGTACCATGCGACCTTGCCCAGGAACGAGATGTCGAGCAATTCGTGGTTGACGTCGAGGATGGAGGCGATGCGCACGGCGCAGTCTACCTCTTTGCTGTGGGCCTGGCCGTAGTGGAAGGTGAGGGCGGTGAGGTCGTCCACGCGGCTTTTTGCGTAGGCGGTGACGGTGGTGGAGTCGAGACCTCCGGACAGGAGGCTGACAGCGAAGATGGTCATGCGTGGGGGCTACGGCCTCTCGTAGTTCGCGGTGACGATGGTATGCAGGCCGCCACGGACGCGGTAGTCGAGGGTTACGGTCATGCGAATGGGTTTGGCCGATGCGACGAGGTCGTTAAGGATACGGTTGGCGGCATGCTCCTGCACGATACCGACGCTACGGTAGGAGAGCAGGTAGTACTTGAGCGACTTGAGTTCGATAATCTGTGTATCCGGTACGTAGGTGATTTTGAGCGTGCCAAAGTCGGGCAGGCCGGTCCAGGGGCAGCCGGCGGTGAACTCGTCGGTGTCGATGGCGACCTCGGCTTCCTGTCCGGCGTATTCGTATTCGAAGCAAAGAAGGTGGCTGGGGTCTATACTTTCTTCCGAGTCCATCTGCATTTGCTCGTCGCTGAGGGACTCGTATTTCTTCTGAAGGTCTTCGATGGTAGCCATGTTTCACCTCGTCCGGCAGTCTGTGTTGCGGCGTTGGACCCCTTTATATTACATTTGCGCGATGGGCATGGGAAGGCTTGACATTCAATCACATGACTGAGGCAACTCCCAACATCCCCGCCATCGAAGTGCGGGGGATGACGAAGTCGTACGGCCGTACGCGGGTTTTGGATGGGCTGGATCTGACCGTCCAATGGAACGAACTGGTCGTGCTATTGGGGCCGAACGGGTCGGGCAAGACGACGCTGCTCAAGACGCTGGCGATGCTCACACGGGCCGATAAGGGGCAGATGCGGCTAGGCGGCCGCAATCCCGAACGTGACGGCGCACGAGCACGGCGACTCGTCGGCGTGGTGATGCACGATCCTATGTTGTATGGGGAGTTAACCGGTGCGGAAAACCTGCGATTTCATGCACGACTGTTCGGCATCGAGAATATCGAAGAGCGGGTGGCGGAAGTGGCTGAGGGCGTGGGTATGACGGCGCGGTTGCAGCAGAAGGCTTCGACGCTGTCGCACGGGATGCAGAAGCGCTTGAGCATCGCGCGGGCGTTGCTGCACGACCCGCAGGTGTTGCTGCTGGACGAACCGGAGAGCGGGCTCGACCAGGACGCGCTGGCGATGCTGGAAGGCCTGGTGAAGGAGCGATCGGGGCCGTCACGGGCGGTGTTGATGTCTACCCATAACCTTGACCGGGCGCTGGCGTTGGGCAGCCGTGTGGTCATTCTTGCGCAGGGTAAAGTGGCGTACGAGGAGTCGCTGGCGGCGGTGGAGACCGATGTGGTGCGAGAGGCGTACATCCGGCACACGGGGGCACGGCTGTGAGAGACCGGTTGTTACGCAGTCCGGTGCTGGCCATTTTGTGGAAGGATATGGTGTTGGAGGCGAGGACGAAGGACTTTTTCGTGTCGGTGCTGGTGTTCGCTATCATTGTTATCGTGGTGTTCAACTTCGCGGTGGATCCGACGCCGCAGACGGTGGGGTTGGTGGCACCGGGCATTTTGTGGGTAGCGATTGTGTTCGGTGGTGTGCTAGGGCTGAACCGCTCGTTCGCGCTGGAGAAGGAGCGGGGTGCTATCCACGGGCTGTTATTGTCGCCGGTGGGGCGAGACTCCATCTACTTTGGGAAGATGCTGGCGAACTTCCTGTTCATGTTTTTGGTGGAGGCGGTTACATTTCCGATATTCGCGGTCATTTTCAATATTTCATTCGACGCCCCGGGATTTTTGCCCGTTGCGTTGCTGGCGACGATAGGAATTGCGGCGGTGGGGACGTTATTTTCGGCGATGGCGGTGAATACCCGGGCGCGAGAAGTGATGTTGCCGCTTGCGCTGCCGGTTATCGTGGCGGCGGTGGAAGCGACGGGACTGGCCTTGGCCGATGGAGGCTGGGTGTCGGGAGCGCGGTGGTTGCCGTTCTTAGCGGGATTCGATGCGCTGTTCGTGGTGGTGTGTGCAATCGCATTTTCGTTCGTTGTTGAGGATTGAGAGCGTGTTCATCATGCGGTTGGCAGTTGATGAAAGGCAGCAAAGTTCATTGACACTCATAGCTGCGCATTGATACCATTTCCCTGTTGTGTCCTAATCATTTCGACTATCTCAAGAAGGCGATTCCACCAGTACATCAATCCAGGTGCGACTTCGTCCTATGCCATGGGGAGGCAGTGAGTGAAGAAGAACGACTTCATAGTCAGATTCGCGGGTGAAGGCGGCCAGGGTGTCGTAACCTCGGCAGAGGGCCTTGCTCAAGCAGCAACACAGGTGGGCTATCATGCCCAAACTTTCGCTACGTTTCCCTCCCAAATCATGGGTGGGCCAACGTGGACGCAGACTCGCATCTCGACCTCCCCCGTGCGCAGTTCGGGTGATGAACTCGATGTGCTTGTGGCCTTCAATGAAGAGGGCTACAACACGCACAAGGACGAGGTTCGTGAGGGTGGCGTTATCATTTTTAACTCCGAGGGCTTCGGGTCGGAGCTAGACGAGCGTAGCTTTGGCATGGCGTTCGACGAACTAGCCAAGTCCACCGGCAACGCCAGGGCAGCGAATATGGTAGTGATGGGCGCACTGGCTTACCTGGTGAATATGCCGCAGTCCATTCTTGAAGAATTCGTGACGAAGCGTTTCACACGTGGCCGTGACGAAGACGCGCAAATCATTGAGTCGAATATCAAGGCCCTTTCGCTGGGCCGTCAGGAAGTCGCGAAGAGCAAGTTCAGCCTAGGTGATTTGGCGGAAGTAACCAAGCCCGACTATGACCAAATTCTGGTGAACGGCAATACGGCTTTATCACTCGGCGCGATGGCGGCTGGGCTAAATTTCTATGTGGGCTACCCGATATCTCCCGCTACATCTGTCTTGATATGGATGGAGCGTAATCTGGCGGGAGCCGGGAAGTTCGTATACCAGGTTTCCTCTGAGATTGAGGCTATTACCGCGCTGATAGGCGGCGGGTATGCCGGCAAGAAGGCTATGACGGCTACCGCCGGGCCGGGATTCTCGCTTATGGGCGAAGGCCTGGGATTGGCTTGGATGGCTGAAATTCCGTTGGTGGTTATTGATGTACAGCGGGGTGGTCCGGCTACCGGTCTGCCAACGAAGACCGAGCAATCCGATTTGTTCTCGACTATATTCCCGGCGCATGGCGATGTCCGCCTTCCTGTTATCGCTCCCGGAACCGTGGAGGAGTGCTTCCACGCGGCGGTTATAGCCATGAACTGGGCTGAGAGATACCAGGGGCCGGTTGTGGTGTTGAGTGAACATGCGTTGTCGGAACGTAATCAGAATATCGCCAAGCCGGATTTGAGCAAGCTGAAGATTGAAAACCGCAAGGTTTACAAGGGCGATAACGGCTACCAGAGATACGAAGCTCAGGAACTTTCGGAGATGCCTCTTCCCGGCGGGCCGGGGGCGTACGTCGCAAATGGCTCCGAGCATGACGGCATGGGCGATACAACCCATTTGGCAAAACGTCATGTGGATATGACACATCGCCGCTGGGGTAAGCTGAAGTTACTCGAGGACGGTACTTACGAAAAAGAAAATACCGACGCGGACATCGCCATTTTGCCGTGGGGCGGCTCCAAGGGCCCCGCACGAGAGGCATATGAACAGCTTGTGGCTGATGGAGAGAAA
Source organism: Chloroflexota bacterium (assembly GCA_027625225.1). Lineage (GTDB taxonomy): Bacteria > Chloroflexota > Dehalococcoidia > Lucifugimonadales > VGZR01 > VGZR01. The sequence continues at coordinate 8,331 of JAQBWG010000042.1, forward strand.
ATTGGGTGGTACTACACGATGTTCTTACATCCGATGCCTCCCGCACTTGTAAAAAGCTTACGCAAGAAGAGGCTGGTACTTGTCCCCGAACTGAATTATCAAGGCCAGCTTGCCTTTATCCTCCGGGCGAACGGAATCAAGGCAGAGGCTATTACCCAGTACACAGGCTTGCCGTTCAAAATTAAAGATTTGGCACGGCGCATCACTGAGCGGATACGAGAAGAAAAGGCGGTGACTGCAACCTCATGAGCGCAAAAAATCCGGAATACGATTTTAAGTGGTGTCCTGGGTGTGGCGACTTCGGTGTACGTCGCGCGATTGACGCTGCGTTGCAACAGCGGCACGTCGAGACGGAATTGCCCATTGCAAATAATGTAGTCGTTGCCGGTATCGGCTGTTCGGGGAATATGGTGCATTTGCTGGAAGGGGAGCAGCCATTCGGGTTCCACGGAATCCACGGTCGTGCACTTCCTATCGCCTTCGGTGTCCGCATGGCAAACCCCGACCTGAATGTGATGGTGGTAGCCGGTGACGGCGACTTCTTGAGCATCGGGATGGAGCATATCGCCCCTCAGGCGGCACGAAACCTGAATATCACAGCCGTAGTGATGGATAATGGAGTATACGGCCTGACGAAGGGGCAAAGTTCCCCGACGTCCCATCTCGGAGCCATCACTAGCTCGACGCCCTTCGGTAAAGTGGAGGACGAGGCTCATCCCTTGGAACTCTATCTGTCGTTCGGTGTCTCGTACATCCATTCGCAGATGTCGTCCAAGGTTAAGGATTTGTCGGCGGCCATTGTGGACGCGATGAATCATCCGGGATTCGCAATCGTCCACGTGCAATCACCCTGCACTACCTATAACGATACGTACGAATTGCTGAAGGGCAGCGTGAAAAAGGGCATTGAGCCGCAGGCATGGGAGATTCCGGCTGACCATGATGTGAGTGATCGGGAGGCGGCACGCGCGCTCGTTCGCAAGGGCGGTGTACCGTTGGGCCTGCTGTATAAGAACACAAGCCGTCCGTCTTTTGATCAGCGTGTGAAGGAAATGAACAAGAAGGTCAAAGTAAATTCGGTAGAACAACTCATTGATGCGTTGGCTATCTAGTTAACCGCACAGATACAAACTAAAAGGGACTCTCGCCACGGCGAGAGTCCCTTTTAGTTTGTATAGGCGATATCTTTCCTAAGCAGTTGCTTTTAGATATCCTTCCAATTGCTTTCGGAGGATGAGTCGACCCCGATGGAGTCGAGATTTGAAGTTGGCAACCGACACTCCGAGAGCATCAGCAGCTTCTTGATTATCCAGCCCTTCAACATCGCGAAGGACGACAGCTGTACGGAAGTCGGGCGGGAGCTCGGCTATGGCGCCCTTAAGCTTTTCACCCAACTCGCTATTCGCGGCGAGGTCGTGGGGAAGGGGCCCTTTTGATGAGATGTCAATGTCTTCAAGTCCACCGGGCTGGGTCATCTCTTTCGCCCGCTTGGTCTTGCGGATGCGCATGAGCGCAGCGTTGGTGGTGATGCGGTATAACCATGTTTTGACCTGCGACTCCCCGCGAAATTTATCGTAGGCTTTGTAGGCGGAAAGAAAGGCATCCTGCGCCACTTCCTCAGCGTCATGCGGATTGCCCATTATGCGATAGGCAACGTTGTAGACCATATCAGAGAATTCTTCGATAATCTGCTTGAACGCTTCAGCGCTTGTTGTACTTGACTCTGGATGATTAGGCGGCATTATACTTTCTTGGAATGCAGTTGAATCTCAGTTCGAGAGATGTGCATCAAATTGTAATACATAGAAGTTAGATACGAAACAACGATTGACTTCCCCGGAGGCTTGGAATAAATTGAAGGGACTGGAGTCGAGCGGACTAGGTATGGAAAACATAGACGCCTCAAAAGAAATACACGACTGCACACAGGTTCGAGGAATGTCGTCCGACTATGTTGACGGCGAGTTGGAAGCGCAGACCTCCGGCGGGATTATACAACACTTGCAGGGGTGTCCACCCTGTCTTGCATTCATTGAGTCCCTCAAGGCCACGATATCTCTCATAAAGGACCCCCAAGGGAAAAAGGCACCTGATGGGCTGCGCGCTCGGCTAATCGAACGCCTACGGGGTGCGAACTAACCTCACTAGTTCCCGATA
>JAQBWG010000043.1 GCA_027625225.1 Chloroflexota bacterium
TATTGGATGCGAGGAGGAGCAACGGTGATCGAGTCCATATTTGCACAGAATCGAAAGGTTCCCCAACAGGGGGTTCTGGTATTCCGCGGTGGGCAGGAAGACGGCAAGACGCTGGTGCTTCCCGATGGGGTGACCATGATTGGTCGCGGCCCGCTGAACGATATCAATCTCGACTCGGAAACGGGCGTTTCGCGCCAGCACGCGGGCATATTGAAGGACGAGCGGGGCTTTTGGGTCGCCGACCTGGGCAGCCGCAACGGCACTTTCGTGAACGGCGAACGTGTCGGCAATGATCCCCGCCTGCTCCGCAATTTCGACCGCATAGACATCGGTGGCGTCATCTCCGGCACGCAGTGGGTCTTCCTAGAAGAACAGGCCTCGGAGAAAATAGACCTTTCTCAATTGGCCTAGCACTCTCTTCGCTTGCTTTGGAGAGGAAATGCTCTAGGCTTTTCCTATTCCCCGACATTTCTATTTCGTCGGCGTGATACTATCCGCGCAATTGTTCCGTAGCGGATAGTCTTTTGTTGTAAAAGAGGCTGCATGTGACGACGAAATCTTCTTTGCGCACTTCCCATCCGTACTATATGTACGACTGCATCCAGGACACTCCCAACGCTATCCGCGAGGTGCTTGAATCGCAACAAACGGCTGTCAAGGCGCTAGGAGACCGAATACGGGATGCGCGCAATGTCCATATTGTCGGGATAGGAACGTCATTTCATGCAGCCCTGGTCGGCGAATACCTGTTGCGAATGGTTGCCGAGGTCGACAATGCGCGGGCGTGGAATTCGTTCGAGTTCCATTCATTTCCTCCTCTTCTAATTGCCGACGACGTCGTGATTGTGATGAGTCATAGAGGAATGAAGCGTTATTCGCTCTGGTCACTGGAGCAAGCCAAGAAAAGTGGCGCGTACACGGCGATAATCACCGGCAAGAACTCGAAGGCACGACGCGACCTCGCTGACGCGGTCATCGAAACGAGCTATCAGGACAAATCCTCGGCCTTCACTATCAGCCATTCCGCCGCTATGACAGCGCTCGCCATGCTTGCCTTAGAAGCCGGTGAAGGCTCGGAACTGCTCGGAAACGCGGACATGCAGGCATTACCGAACCAGGTGGCTGCAGAGTTACGCAAAGAGTTGCAGGTGCAAGCGATTGCAAAAGCGCTCAAAGGCGCATCACGGTGGGTGTTCGCCGGATGGGGGCCGAACAGTGCGACGGCGTACGAGGTGGCGTTGAAAATCAACGAGGCTGCGTACCTCGCCACCAACGGCTACCAGCTCGAGTATTTTTTCCACGGGCCGTTCGTCGCCACGAGCCAGGGTGTCGTGGTCTGTCTCATCGCTCCGCCGGGCAAGGGATATGACAGGGCCGTGCAACTCGCAAAGTCTTCAAAAGAAACCGGTGCGACGGTTGTAGCGCTGGTTCAAGAGGGAGACGAAGAAATGAGCAGAATCGCAGACTACACGCTCACACTCGCGCCTACGCCGAAGTATCTCACACCAATCGTCTATCTGGCGCCCCTTCAATTGCTTACCTATTGGCTGGCGCTGGAGCTGGGGAAGAATCCGGACACGTTCAGGCTCAACGAACCCCGCCATATGGCTGCCATGAAGCCTGTAGAGCTATGATGTTGAGAACCTGTTCTCCTTAAAACTTACGCCACTATAGCCAGAGGCCATGCAGCTACAAGACTTCCAAATCATCTTCCCTCTCGTCATATCCTCCCTTATATCGCTGGGTGTCGCGTATTACGCGTGGAGGCGAAGGGATGTCCAAGCCAATAGCCTTGTAGCCTGGCTTCTGGTCAGCGTTGCGTGGTGGTCGTTCTTCTACGCGTTGGAGATAACCGCCCTATCACTGGAGTTCAAGATCTGGTGGGCGCGCGCCGAATATCCCGCCATCGTCGCAGTACCGGCCCTGTGGCTGGAGTTCGTCCTGAATCGGACCGGACTCAGAGACCTATGGTTGCGACCCCGACGCATCGTGATGGTGGTGATTTCGACAGTCACCGTGGTGCTGGTGTGGACGAGCGACTTCCACACCCTGCATTGGGCTTCGACTGCGCTCGAACGAACAGGCCCCCTTCTTATCTTCACGGCTGAGTACGGCATCTGGTTCTGGGTGTACATCACGTATGCCTACATTTTGGTACTAGGGGGTGCGGTACTTTTAGGCATTGAGGCGAAACGCCTATTCCGGACATTCCGGTTCCAAGCAATATTGCTTTTGCTGGCGCTGGCTGCACCTCTGGTTGGCAACATCCTTTTTATTACCAGTGTTTCTCCGGTAGACCTGACTCCCTTCGGATTCACGATTACCGGCGTGCTTTTGGTATGGGGGCTGTTCGGGCTACGCCTTTTGGACCTAGTGCCCATGGCACGAGCGGGAGTATTCGAGGAGATGCCGGACGGCATCATCGTGGTGGATAGACACCGGCGAGTGGTGGATGTGAATCCGGCCGGGCGGCGCCTGTTGGAGAACGCAGGCTTTCAGCTTATGGGCCGGGAGGTGCCGCCTCGGCTGTCCGAGATGCTCAACCTGCTCGACACCAACAACCCTCAACAAGAGATGATAGCAAGGGCAAAGGCGTTTGTTGTCGGTGACGAACCGAGGCTCTTCGATGTGAGTGTGTCGTCTGTCGAACTAGGCCGGAGCCACGCGGGGGCGGTGATGGTCTTCCGAGACGTGACCCGCCGGGAAGAGGCCGAGAACGCACTTCGGAACGCGAATTTGAATCTGGCCAAGGCGAATCAGCAACTACGCGATGAGATTACCCAGCGTCAGGCCGCGGAAAAGGCCCTGGAACGTTCGGAGGCGTTGCGCCGGGCCCAGGTGGCGGCGGACGCGAAAGAGGAGGAGCGCAAACACCTCGCTGAAGAGTTGCATGACCAGACTCTATCCGAACTGAATGGCGTCATCATCGAGATGGGGTTCGTGTCCAAACAGGTCGGAGCAACCAAGGACATAGAAAAGATGGGGGAGGCCAAGGAGGGGATTGACCGGCTGCGTCAGCAGGTACGAAACGCCGAACAGGGGCTGCGGCACATCGTTCAGGGAATCTACCCATCCGTACTCACCAATCTCGGCTTAGCACCTGCGCTGCGCACTCACTTCGAACAACTTGCAAACGGGTCTACCGACAGCGATTCGCCAATTCAAATCGAGTTGGAATCCTCGGGGCTGGATTCGGAGCGGCTTCCGGAAGCACTGGAACTAGCCGTTTACCGTATCGTTCAACAAAGCGTGGCGAATTCGCTGCAACATGCGTCACCGAAAGTGGTGACGGTTCGGTTGGAACGAAGCGATGGTCGTCTCAAGATAGAAATCGCGGATGACGGGGTTGGGTTCGATCCGAAGAAGCCGCAGGAAAGTCCTGAAACCGGCCACTTCGGCCTGGTAAACCTCAGGGACCGTATATTGGGACTGCAAGGGAATTTTGTTTTGGATTCGGAGCCGGGGCGCGGCACCCGCATCACCGCCGAGGTGCCGGTTCCCGTTGCAAGGAACGGCGCCGAGGAGAAACCTGCCCAACGTTCCATATTCCAGATACGCCCTAGAGGGTGACTCACTTCTGGGCGCCCAAAACTGATAGAATGCCGCCCGCAACACGCACAACCATGCGATGACCTTTTGAGGAGGGGATTCGATGCCCAAGGCGAGAGGAACAAACGGAAAGTCTGTCACGGATTTCGTCCGTGAGTGGCGAACACAAGGAATCCGGAACGTTATTTTCGAGCTGCCTGACATGCACGGCACGAGCCGTTCGAAAATCATCCCGCTGAATCATGTGGAGTCGTACGCCAAGAAGGGCTTGAATATGTACGGCGGCACGGTGGTTCTGGACACGGCTTCGTCGGTCGTCCCATCCACGTTATACAACGAAGAGGTGAACTACGCAGACCAGTATTTGAAGCCCGACCTGGACACGGCGATGGTTCTGCCCTGGGCGGACAGCACGGCCCGTTTCATCTGTGACGGGTATTGGGAGGACGGCAAGCCGCAGATGGCGGCGCCCCGTCTGATGCTGAAGCATCTTTTGGCCGCTGTGGACAAGTTGGGATATAGCACGACAGTGGGGCTGGAATACGAGTTTTATGTACTCGACCCGGAAACAGCCGAGCCGACATTCGGCGGGCTCCACATCTTTAATAGCATCCGCAACACCTATGTGCCCGTGATCGAGGACATTCTCGAACAGATGCCGAAGGCGGGCGTGGACATCATCACGGCGAACGCGGAGTATGCGCCGTCGCAGTTCGAAATCAACTTTGCACCGGCCGGAGGGCTTGCGGCCGCCGACCAGGCGTTCACGTTCAAGAACGGCGTGAAGGCCATCGCTCTTCAGCACGGCTACAATGCGACGTTCATGACGAAACCGTTCCCCGACGATGCGGCGAGCGGGTGTCATATCCATATCAGTCTGCAAGATAAGAAGACGGGCAAGAACCTGTTTCTGGATACCAAAGACAAGGACGGGTTGTCGAAGCTGTGCCGCAGCTTTACGCAGGGCATGCTCGATCACACTCCGGCAAGTATGGCGCTGCTAGCGCCGACCATCAATTGCTATGCCCGCTTCGTGCCGCACCACTTCGCCCCGTCGAACGTGAGCTGGGGTGTACAGGACCGGACGGCAGCAATTCGGGCAAAGAATTCCCGGGACGAGAATACGCACCTGGAGAACCGCCTGGGCACCGGCCTAGCGAATCCGTATCTGGCCGTGGCAGGCGTGCTGGCGGCTGGACTACTCGGCCTGAAAAAGGGTGTGCCCGCGAAGACGCCGGCGAAGGGCGGGCCTTCCGAAGAGCAGTCGGGCTACAAGCGGTTGCCACTGACGCTGGACGCGGCCTTGGAGGCGTTGCAAGCCGACAAGGAGTACCGTGCGCTGCTGGGCGACGAGTTTGTGACGGCGTATACGGTGATGCGGCAGTACGAGTTGGCCCGTTTCCGGGCGCATATCACGGACTGGGAGAAGTCGGAGTACCTGGAGATCTACTAGCTGCTTTTTCATCACGAGCGAACCGTAGGGGAGGTTGCGATGCTCGTGGCATTCGTCGCGATACTAGCGAGCGGGTGTACGGAATCAGCAGCGCAAGAGGGGACTGCGACGGCAGAACCGACTCAAGTCTCGCTTTCGCCTGAGGCTACGCAGGTCGTTGCAACGCCGGAACCGACGGCTACATCAAGTTCACTCCCGAGTCCTACCCCGGTCCCTACAGTCGAACTACTGGCGCCTACCACTAAGGACATCCCCTGTACTCGCTATTGCGATTTGCTTGAAGTGATTCCGAACATTGGTTTCGTACGGAACTACATCTTCATGCACGACTACACGAAAATCGAGGACGTATTTGGAATCGAACGCCCACAGCAGGAGCCACAAAGTGAGGCGGAACTAGAAGAGTACGGGCTCTATGTGCAAGTGGTGTCCGAGCGTTTACCAAAAACCTATGAAGATGCCCCGTTCATAGGCGGCTTTGGAACATTCAATGCACAGTCATGGCCGGGACTTACCGCCTTCGAAATCTGGCCGCACAAAACTTTCGCCGGTGCGGTGGCAGGTGAATCCCCGAATGATATTCAAATAACTTCGGGGATGTTCGACCCATCCTCTACAAACACACTTATTGCCGCGTGTGATGGCTGTGCCTCCGAAATACGAGACCTCTATGCACAGGAAAATTATCAGGGGACACTAATTCACACCTGGGGAGATGGATATTACGTCAGGCCGTCACTCCGCTTTGAACCACCTTTCTTGGATGGGCTTGGACGCGCAATGCCTATCGCCATCCTTGATGAGTATATCTTCCGGTCAAATCATCGAAATGGCGTAGCGGTCGGCATTCTCACCAATCAATCGGCCTATTCCAGTCTTTTTGAGTCATAAGAATTCCGTCTACTCGCAGAAGAACTGACGAAGCTGGAAGCATTTTCGATATTCATGTCCGATATTCCCCAAACCCTAGGTTTGCTTGAGCCTGTACTCCAGAAAAGTGCCGGACCTTCCGGCACTAAAGATTATCTGGAACGCCTCCAGGATGGGCCGTTTCTCGAACCCTACATCACCTATGGGTTAGGCCATGGAAAGGACGACAAGGGCCATTATCTGGCAGTGGTTCTGGTGCATGAGACCGCTGCCGACGCGGTTACGAACGCCAAAATGCTGCAACGACGGATAAATGAAACATTTTCGGTTTACGGACGGAGCGACCGTTATCTTCTCTGGAGCAAAATGACAGACGGCATCGAGATTGATTATGACCGAGTAGTAGTACGCGCGAAGCTACGGGGGAACACCATCGTCAGCTTTTGGTGGGATATTGCACTTCTCGTTGACCCACTACTTCTGACTCAATAGCATGGACGCAGATAGACCGTCGCCATTGACGACCTATGTGTGCGGAGATAGACTGAGATTGGCTGCAGCAGGCCCCAAATCTGATACTTCGTCTGACTGCGTCCCGGAGGAATAAAACAATATGTGTGGCATCGTCGGTTTCATGTATAAGAACGGCGCTAGCGCGGTCCCGCTGGGGACGCAGTTGAGCGCGATGGCTGGTACGCTGGGCAGCCGTGGGCTCGATTCCACAGGTCTGGCGATGTATGGCAAAACGTCCAAGGGCCATCTCGTGCTGCGCGCACAACTAGAGGCGGCCAGCGGCGAAGAAGGCGAAGGTAAACTTAGCCGGCTACGAGAACGTGTCGGCAAGCTGGTGACGGTGAAGAAGGCGACGTGGACTAAACACCTCGCCCGACTCGAGTTCACCGGCGTGGAAGACCCAGGCAATCTCGACACGCTGCGCCAGATTACCGACGCGGCCGAGTCTGCCGATGACATCAAGGTGTTCAGTATTGGCTCAGCGATGGAAATCATCAAAGACACCGGCCCTGCTCCCGAATTGGATGTATACGAAGTGAAGTCGTTCGTCGGCACGCACGGCCTGGCGCACACACGATTGGCTACCGAGAGCATCGTGGATACGTGTTCGTCGCACCCCTTCTGGGCACGGCCGTTCGCGGATATCGCGGTCGTCCACAACGGACAGCTCACGAATCACAACATCCTGCGCAAGCATTTCGAGCGGCGCGGGTACCACTTCCTGACCACCAACGACTCCGAGGTCATCGCCGTTTACATCGCAGACAAGCTGCTGAACGGCAGGAACCTAGAAGAGGCGCTGAACGATTCGATTAACGATCTGGATGGCACATTCACCTATCTGATTGCGACCGAGAAAAGCATCGGATTCGCTAAGGACAGGTTCGCTACCAAGCCATTAGTTATCGCAGAAAATGATTCTTTTGTGGCACTGGCCTCCGAGGAGGTTGCCCTAGCCCCCGTCATTACGAAGGGGACGGAGGTCTGGGAGCCCACAGCGAGGTCGGTACGTACATGGTCCAGATAGATTGCAAAGATAAGCACATCACCGAAATCAACAAGGCCATCAAGGCAGGGTTGACGAGCGATGGCGAAGTTGTCGTCGTCAACCCCGGTTCACGGCACAACCTGGGTGTAGGTATCAACCAGCCCGGAAAGTTGACCTTCGAGGGAAACGTCGGCTACTTTTGCGGCGGCATGCTCAAGCAGGCCGACATCGTCGTACACGGCAACTGCGGTTGGTCGGTGGGCTCGGACATGATGTCGGGGAGTATCGTCGTACACGGCAATGCCAGTGCAGCAGCGGGTGCAGCGATACGCGGAGGCCTACTGGTCGTACATGGCAATGCGGGACCTCGCACCGGCATCTCCATGAAGGGCGGAACAATCGTCATCGGTGGCAACGTTGACTACATGTCCGGCTTCATCATGCAAAAGGGTGTGTTCATCATCTGCGGCAATACCGGCGAAGCGTTAGGCGATTCTATGTACCAGGGCCGAATCTTCGTACGCGGCAAGATTGCTGAACAAGGGAACGATGCCGTGGAAAAAGCGATGGATGAAGCTGATAAGACTCTTCTTACGGAATTGCTCACCAAGTACCAGGTAGCGGGTATTCCCAAGCCGGAGGAGTTCAAAAAAATCGTCTCCGGTGAACAGCTCTATAACTTCAGTATTAAAGACTTTGAACTTTGGCGGGTCGCACTGTGAATACTAAAAGCTCCAACGGATCTGCATCAGACGAAGAGAACATCAGGCCTCTCATTCGAGAAAGCAGTTTCTACAGCCCAGAAATCATTGAAGACATCCAGGTCAAGGCCCGACTTGGAAGATATCGCATCCGCGGATTTGGCACCCTGCGCGATTTACCGTCCTTCAAGGACTTAACGTTCGTTACTTCCGGCATGAGCCGGGTGCCGCTGGAAGGTTACCGCGAGAAGTGCTTTACCGACACGACGCTGGGCACCCGTCATGCAAAAAAGCCCCTTCAGCTAAAGATTCCAATTATGATCACAGGCATGAGCTATGGCGCATTGTCCCGCAATGCGAAGATTGCGCTCGGCAAGGCGGCTACCCGCATCGGGACGTCTACTACCACGGGTGACGGCGGAATGCTTCCGGCTGAACGAGAAGCCTCCAATCAGTTGATTTACCAAGTGCTGCCCAGTCGCTATGGATACGACGCTGACCATCTACGCATGGCCAACGCCATGGAAATCGTATTAGGGCAGGGCGCAAAGCCAGGTACCGGCGGGCTTCTTCTTGGACAAAAGGTGTCGGAGGAGATTGCGAACCAACGCGACCTGCCACCGGGTGTAGACCAACGCAGTGCCGTACGCCATCCAGACTGGATGGGCGCGGACGACCTCATCATCAAGATAGAGGAGTTGCGGGAGGTTACCGATTATCAGATTCCAGTCATCATCAAGCTGGGCGCAGGTAGGGTGACCGACGATGTAAAACTCGCCGCGAAGGTGGGGGCAGACATCATCTTCATGGATGGTATGGAGGCGGGCACGGGCGCATCTCCAGAAATGCAACTCGACCACACAGGCATCCCTACGATGCCGGCGCTTGTCGAGGCGGTTCGGGCGCTGGAAGAGCTTGGCGTCCGGGAAGAGGTGCAGCTCATCATCGCGGGAGGTATCAGCAGCGGAGCCGACGTTGCGAAGGCGCTGGCTCTCGGAGCCGATGCAGTGGCCATCGGCACCGCGGCGCTGATTGCACTGAACTGCAACCGTGCGCTATACGTGAAGGACTACGAAAAGCTGGGCACCAAACCCGGCGCGTGCCATCACTGCCACACGGGGATGTGCCCCGTCGGTATCACGACGCAGGACCCTGAACTGATGAAGCGGCTGGACATTGATGAGGCTGCCGACAGGGTGTTCAATTACCTGAACGCAATGACTCTGGAAGTCCAGCTCATCGCCCGCGCATGCGGAAAGTGGAATATCCACGACCTTGAGCCGACCGACCTGCGCGCGTTGACGCTGGAATCCTCCTTCATCACCGGCGTGCCTATGGTAGGGTCGAACAAGGTGTTCGGCGGTTAGATAATAAACAGAACGAATAAGTATGAGGGGACTGGATTTCTAGAACCTCCTCACTTTCAGGAACTGGCGCCTCAGGGCGCGATCACACGAAATCTATTGTTGAGGTACACACATGGCTAAATACTTTGAGATGAAGGTCGGAAATACGACCGTCCGGGCAGAATTGCTGACGAAGGAGGCTCCCAAGATTTGTCGCGCCTTCCAGCGGAGCCTTCCCGTCAAGAGCTTCGGCGTGAACGCCAAGTTCGCCGGAGATGAGACTATTGCGATGCTTCCGTTCTATGCCGATCATGAGAATCTGGTCGGCTCGGTATCTCCGGGAGACATCGGCTACTATCCAACACGACAGACTCTCTGTGTGTTCTACGGCAAAATCATGCCGTTCGCTGGCGTGACTCTGTTTGCGCGTGTTGTCCCTGATGATTTGAAGAAGTCACAGGAAGTCGGCAAGCAAATCCTGGAGGCGGGCTCTCTGCCTATGACCATTTCTCTTCCAGGCAAAAGCACAAGGGCGCCCGCAACAACCACCTCGGACATCAAGGCCGTTTCAATACTCGATCAGGCGCTCAAAAAGGTCTGGGAGACTGAACCACGAGAGGTAAAGGAGCTCCGTTCATTCAAACGACCTCCCATGGGCAACGTCCCGTGCGTGATGTACGCCAATTTCGACCTGTTCTGGGCTACAGAGAACCTGCTGACCGCCCGTGAATTAGCTCAGGACGGCCTTACGGCCTCACAAGCGGGCACTGTTACAGCTGCTCTCATTCGCCGCTCAAAGAGCCGTATCGCTCACTGGGGCTTCGACGAGGCTTCGACGGTGTTGGAGAGAACAGCCGAAGAGGTGGAGAAGATGCGCTCACGCAAGCAAGTCATCGAAACGATTGACGCAACCGTACTTTACATTGACCGGTTGCAATCCT
>JAQBWG010000044.1 GCA_027625225.1 Chloroflexota bacterium
CGGCCGAATGGCCGCCCGTTGTTTTTATCCGTTACCATAGACATCGAATACCCTGTAGCTTCATGAGGCAATAAACATGCCTATCAAATTCGGAACGGACGGCTGGCGGGCACTCATCGCCGAAGACTTCACGTTCGACAACGTGCGCATCTGTGCTCAGGGCACCGCCGATTTCCTGAAGCAATTCGGCCTTGCCAGCAAGGGCCTGTACATCGGCTACGACACCCGTTTCGCATCCGAACACTTCGCCGAAGCGGTCGCAGAGGTCGTCACGGCGAACGGCATCAAAACCACCCTTGCTGACCGCGCAGCTCCCACGCCGAGCGTCAGCTACACCATCGCGAGCGGCGGCTACGGTGCGGGAGTCATTATTACCGCGAGCCACAACTCCGGACGGTATAACGGCTATAAGTTCAAGGCTGGCTACGGTGGCACAGCTACTATCGAGGATATGGATAAGCTCGAATCGCTCATCGCAAAAGTTGAAAGTTCGGGCAACGTGAAACGTGGCACACTTGAAGATGCCGAGAAAAACGGCTTGCTTATCCGGTCGAACCCCCAGCCCGATTACCTGGCAAAAGTTTCGCAAATCGTTGACCTCGGCGTACTCAAAGAGGCCGGACTATCCGTAATCGCCGACCCCATGTACGGCTCCGGACTAGGCTACTTCCCCGCCCTGCTCTCCGACGGCAAGACAAATCTCAAAGAAATCCACGGCCATCGCAATCCCGCGTTTCCCGGCATGGCTCAGCCCGAGCCTTTAGCGCACAACCTCGGCGAACTCATCGAGGCGGTGAAAAGCAGCAAAGCGGACGTTGGACTCGCGACCGATGGCGATGCCGACCGGGTGGGTGTCGTGGACGAACACGGGAACTTCCTCACTACTCTTGAAACCTTCTCACTACTCTGCTTCCACAGGCTCGAAGTCTTGGGGCAACGCGGGCCGCTCGTCCGCTCTATCACCATGTCCAGCATGATTGATGCCCTGGGCAAGCTTTATAACGTACCCGTCTTCGTCGAGCCCGTAGGCTTCAAATACCTCGGGCCGGTTATGATGCGGGAAAACGCGCTTGCAGCGGGTGAAGAGAGCGGCGGCTACGCCTTCAGCGGGCACATCCCGGAACGCGATGGCATTTTGAGCGGTCTGTTCCTGCTGGAAATGATGGCCAAGACTGGCAAGGCCGTTTCCGAGCTGCGCGACCTGCTCATCTCCAAAGTCGGCCCGCACGTCTACCATCGTGTCGACCTTGCGTACGCCCCCGACCAGCGTGAAGTCATCCTGAGCCGCGTCAAAAACGCAAAGCCGACGTCGCTGGCCGGTCTTGCTGTAAGGGAAATTGATTCCCGCGACGGCTTCAGGTTTGTGCTGGAGAACGACTACTGGGCGCTGATTCGCTTTTCCGGCACCGAACCCCTGTTGCGCACCTATGCCGAGGCGGATTCCCAGAGCAGCGTAGACAAACTCCTGAAGGAGTTACGGCACCTCGCGGGAATATAAGAACCTCTACGATTCTTCCCACGAAACGATGACGATTTCGCCGCCTTGAGTGATGAGTACCCGCACTTGGATTATCGTGCCATCGGTATCTACCGCCTCGATGTCGTACATCGCTCCGAGAAGACCCGAGCTGTTGACTGCGTCCACAATTTCTTCGATAAGGTCGAGCAGGTCTTCGAAGTTCGACACGTAGAAAACATGGTCTTGATCCGGTTCGCTGGCAATTGCGTTTAGCGTATCAGTGAACACCTGGTCAATGCCCACCACAAAAATCTCCGCCCCGCTCGCATCCTCGGCATTGGCGATATCAATAAGCGTGTTTCCTTCGCTGTCGTCACCGTCCGTCATGAACAGTATGAGATTGGGAATTTCAGGGCGGTCTCCAAGACCGCTGGCAAACTGCGCACCGCCACCATTGATCCCTAAAACGATGTTTGTGCCCAGCCCCAATAAAAATCTACTCGCATCAACATTGTTGATTCCCGTATGCATTGTTGCAGAGTCGTTCGTCATCGTAACCCTGGACTGACTGGCATTGCCGAAGCGCGTCAGTCCCATCCGATACCTATCCCCATTTTCGGCAAGGTTAAACTCGTCCACAATCTCATGAGCCGCTTGTTTGAGGGTTGCCATCTCTGAGGAGTTGATACTCAAGCTCACATCCAAGGTCATCACGACATCGGCATAGATATAGTCCGAAAGATAGCTTGGAGGCGTTGATGTTTGCGAAAGCGTTGTATTCAAAGGAATAGATTGCCCGTCACACACGATGCTGTAGGTCGAAGTGGGGTTTTCTTCTGTAAGTGAACTGATGAATCCCGAATCGTACTGCAACCTCCACAGCACATGCTCGATGCCGGTCGCTCCACACGAGATACCTGATTTACCTGCATTCGACTGCCGGATAGATACCAGCGAATCTTGGACGAACCCAAGGAACGGAATCACGAGCATGCTTGCCAGCATCAGACCGCCAAGCGCCAGTGAAAGCGGCCCATAGCCCCGCTGGTCTCGCGATAGTATTTGTAGCAAACGCATCATATCTGTGCCTAACTCAAGAGGAACTCATAAAGAAGTGATGGGTAAACTCTTTGCTGATATCGGCCCATCCCTCGTCTGTAGACGTCATTGTTACCGTAATCAGCTTACCCACCTGTGAGAAGGAGACATCTTCTACACGTCTCGCCACGGCATGGGTCGAACTGTCGAACGTTCTTAACAGTTCGTTACCCACCAACGAATACGACGCTGAGTGGTTGGTGGAGACTCCCTCGTATTCGTTCTGCCAGGTAAACGTTACGCAGGGCGTTGAGGTGACCATACTTGAACACACGACTGGAAGCCCGCCATCGGCCAAATCCGTCGTCCTCGCCCGCTGCAAATCCTTGTTCAACCACTGCATCGAGATCCGCAAATCGCTTTCGGTAGCAAGCTGCGCAACACCCCGCGATGTGAACGTATTCATTTGATACAAGGCGCCCACCAATCCCGATCCTATGCCGGCCATAATTGCCACACTGATAAGCAGCTCAACGAGTGTAAAACCTCGCTGTCCGCTGTCCAGACGTCTGAACGTTCGTGTGATGAAGCGCCTCAACGGTCCGCCCTCATGCGTTCGACCGAAGTGATGAGCTTCCCGTCGCGCCGCACATAGATGACTATGTTCGAGAGCGTCGTCGTCGCCCCGGGAACAATCTCCGCTGTTGACGTGACCGAGTAGCCCGGAGGTGCAGAAACGCTCGGGTAGCTACACGGCGGCGCGCAATACGCCTCGTTCATCGTATGCGCGAACTGCGACCGGGCGACGTTGTGGGCCGTGGTCAACTCGGTCACCTTGTTTACGCCGCGACTTCCCGCAGCAATCCCTTGCAGCGACACCGTCATCACAGTGGCGAGAATACCCACCGTGATGACCGTCTCCACAAGCATCGCACCCCGTTGATGGCCATGAAGCCGCCGTAGGATATTTCCGATGAACTGCAGCATCGTCCTCCTCGTACAGAGATTCAGGGCTTTTACTCCACACTGAAGGGTACGATTACGGCTGCCCGACGACATGTGCGAGGCGTAGTCTTTTCGTGTGCCGCTAGCTTGACGATACCGTACTTTAGTCCCATATCGGCATATAGCACTCAAACAAAATAGCCTCCATGAAATCATGGAGGCTATTTGCATCAAGCTCTTAAAGACTAAGCGGGTTGTGGCGCTGTCCTTGGATTCCTTCGGCGGCGACGTTGCGGAGGGCCGCTTCGTTGAGGACGAGATGACTGAGAGTTGCCGTTTTGAGATTGCATCTGCTGGGGACGCCCCTCAGAACGAGGTGACCCCCACGCCTTCCGTACGAACTCACGACCCAGGTCCCGCTCCATACGCCGCCACTTCGGCATATCCTCCGGTGTGATGAACGTGACGGCAACGCCTTCGCGGCCCATGCGTCCGGTGCGTCCGACCCGGTGAACGAACAATCGCTCGGATTCAGGCAACTCGTAGTTGACCACCAGGTCAACACCGGCGACATCCAGCCCGCGTGCGGCCACGTTGGTCGCCACCAGTATCGGCACCCTGCCGGCGCGGAACTTCGCCATGACCCGCTCGCGCGCTGGCTGGCTCAGATTCCCTTGAAGCGACCCGACTGGGTATCCAACCTCTTCCAGACACTGGGCGAGTTTTTGGACACCCCACTTCGTGCGTCCGAAGACCAGCACCGACCCGTTCTCACGGTCGTCGAGCAAACTTCGGAGCGCATCAAACTTTCGGTTGTTATCTACTGTGTACACGACATGCTCAATCTGCGACGGCGACTCTGTGTCGCTATCCACACGCACCGTCACCGGATTACGCGAATGGCGGTCAACCATCGTCTTTACCCACGGGGGCAGTGTCGCCGACACAATCACGGTCTGTCGTTGCTGTGGGGTAAACGAGATAATCTTCTCGACATCAGGCGCAAAACCCTTGTCCAGCATCTCATCGCCCTCATCTAAAATGAGCATCTTGAGATTGGGAACTCGTAACGTCCCCTGCCACATATGGTCAAGCACACGGCCGGGTGTCCCCACCACGATGTCTGCTCCTCGCGCTAGAGCATGCTGCTCCAGGGTCGGAGAACGGCCGCCGTATAGCAATATCGAGCGTATCTTTCGGGCCGGGGCGAGTTTTTGGACAACGTCATCAACCTGAATCGCCAGCTCACGGGTGGGCACCAGTACTAGCGCCTGCACTCCGCCGGCTCCTGGTTCGCATCGCTCCACCATAGGCAAAGCATACGCCAGTGTCTTACCCGAGCCGGTTTTCGCCTGTCCAATAACATCTTTGCCCTCCAGCAGTGGAGGCATCGCTGCTACCTGGATTGGTGTTGGCTCGGAAATACCCATCACGTCCAATGCTTTCAGCGTAGATGGACTCAGTCTAAAATTATTGAACGAAAGCTCAGTGGAATCGCATGTGGCGCACTGAGAATCTGTTTCTGGGGAACTATCGGTGGACGTGGACTGGTTTTCGCGTCCGCAATCCGGACAAACTAAAAGGTTAGATACCAAAACTTGTTGACTCCTTGATTTGGAAGAAATGTGCTGTATCGGTCAACACGGAATTTGAAGAGGCACGATTTAGAGGCGAGGGGTTCGTAAATCAGACCGTCCGAAATGGCGAGCCGCCGAGTAATTGCTGCTCACAGTATAGCATGGATAGCACATATTTTCGAATCTTGCCCGTCTCGACGCCCTAAACCCCGTTCCTTAACTCTCGCTTTATCACTAATAATATCCGTGGTACTGCCTTATACGAGCCAGTAAAGCACCGGAACCACGGAGGCATCATGAAACTATTCGACAAGCTTCATACTCCACATATCGAAGACCGCGAGGCGCTGCTTATACGTATTGAAGCCCTCACTGAACTACCTTTGCTCGTCCTCGCCTTCGTTATGATTCCATTGCTAGTTGGCACATTTTTCTGGGATCTGTCCCCGTCCGAAGATGCCACATTCGAGGCTTTGAACTACTTCATCTGGGCAATATTTGCGGTCGACCTGCTCGTTAAGCTTGCCGTGGCTCCACGCAGACTTGCCTTTCTTCGGGGACATTGGATCGAAGTACTTGTAGTCATCGTACCGTTCTTCAGGCCGCTAAGAATACTTCGGCTGGTACTGTTCGGAACGCGGGCCTTCGTGGGAGCCCGCCGCATGGTCAATGCCGACTTCCTGCTTGTCTACGGCATCGGACTGGTCATCATCGCCGCCACCGTGATTACATCTGTGGAAAGAAACACCAATCCGACCATCACCTCGTTCCCCGACGCACTATGGTGGGCAGTCGTCACTATAACCACCGTGGGGTACGGGGACAAAGTCCCGCTCAGCGCTATCGGAAGAACCATGGCTTTCATTCTGATGCTCGGCGGCATCGCCTTCTACAGCGGCGTCACCGCCAACCTTGCCTCGTTCATGATTCGCGGAGAGGACGCTACCAAAGCGACCCTGACCCACCTCATGGACGAAGTACAAGCGTTGCGTCGCGAACTTGCAGAGAGTAGGTCGCCTTCTTCGACACAAGACCCCGCTAAAGAGTAGTCTTCACCTGCGTCGTTACAACAGCAGACGCATCGGGTTCTTTTTTGTCGAACCGGGACGCTATGGGAATAAGCCGCAAGGCGTTGAGCAAAACCACGCCCGCACCGATGGATATGGCTAACGGCACACTGAGTGCGGTCGCAACCGCCCCCATCATGAACCCCCCGATGCCGGTCAGCCCCCACGTCGCCGTCTGCAAACTCAACACCCTGCCCCGCATGCCTTGCGGCACCGACGTCTGGATAATCGTCGAAAGCACCGTTTCGTACGCTACCGCTGCGCCGTATGCCAGTGCTAGTAATAATGCGGAAACCGGAAACCAGCGAGAGAAACTAAACCCCGCAAGTAACACAGCAAACGTTCCCACCGCGATAATGAGAAACCGCCCGCGGCGTTCGAACTCTTTAACTGAAGAAATGACCAGCGTCCCGGCGACCGCCCCGGCTGCAGCTATGGACATCATATAGCCGAGTCCGTCCGGTCCTATCCGCAACACATCTTCAGCGACGACCGGAAGTAGCCACTCGTGAGACCATGCGAACGCTTCCACGACCACAGCCAGCAACAGCAGAGCCCGTATCGCGGGGGTTTTCAAGACATACCTGAGCCCATCCCGCATATCACGCAGGGGGGCACGTTTTTCTTCCCTCTCTGCCTTGCGGTATGTAATTGTCGAGATACTCGAGATAGCTATTACCGCAGCTCCAACTACAACCACATACGCAAAGGCCGGATCTACCGACTTGAGAACCAGTCCTGCAATAAGCGGGCCGGCGATATTTGCAACCTGCATGGATGTAAAACTCGCCGCCGTCCCCTTGAGAAGCCGGTTCCTGCCTACTAGGTCGAGGATAAGCGTATGGCGCGTCGGTAGCCGTACCGACGTAGCCGCGCCGAACAGCACGCTACCCAAAACCATGTGCCATAAAGCGACAATGTCTGCGGCAACCAATCCTGCCAATGCAAGCCCGACTGCGCCCTCTGCTACCTGTGCCCCTGCAAGTAACCACTTCCTGTTCAAGCGGTCAGCCAAAACACCGCCAAGCACAGAAAATAGCAGTATCCCCACCCCGTAAGCACCGCCGACAACACCGACCCACAGTGCCGAATCGGTGATATGAAGAGTCAACCACCCCTGTGTAAACACGAACACAATGTGGCCAATGTCGCTAAACAAAGAGTTGGCAAAAAATAGCCGGTACGACCGGTCGTTAAACGTGCTTAGCATCTCGTCTCAAAATCTGAGGCAGGTCGGGTACAACCCCGCCTGCCTCATGCATTACCTCATATGTCTATTGCCTGAGTGTACACCCCCTTGGTGTTGTCTCGCCTCACGATGCGCTGGCATAGCCCTGCTATAATCCCGCCAATACCCTAGTTTGGAGAATACAATGGCCGAATCAGGCACGATGCCCATGTTGGAAAAAGAACCCCGCCTGCTTCTTGTGGACGGCCACGCCCTCGTATTCATCGCTCATAACGCCATCAAACAACCCCTCACCATTCGGAGCACCGGCGAAATCGTCACCGCGGTTTTCGGCTTTCTCAACGTCTTTTTCCGTGTGCTGAATGAATACTCACCCACCCACATTGCCTTCACATTCGACCCGCCCGGCCCAACGTTCCGGCACGAACGCTACGCCGACTACAAGGGCACCCGCCCGGACATGCCTGCCGAGCTTCCCGCACAGATTGAGAAGATTCGCCGCCTAGCCGATGCCTTCCGCATCCCTGTCTACGAAGTCCCCGGCTTCGAGGCCGACGACGTCCTCGGTACCTTCGCCAAACAAGCCCAGGAACAGGGCATCGAAACTATCGTCCTTACCGTGGACACCGACATCCTACAAATCGTTTCACCACAGGTGAGAGTCCTTATTGACAGTAGCTTCCAGAAGAAACTTTATGACGAACAGGCCGTTCGCGAACGCTACGAAGGCCTCGGCCCCTCAGCGGTACCCGATATCAAGGCCCTCGTCGGCGACACCTCCGACAACATCCCCGGCGTCCCCGGCATCGGCAACAAAACCGCTATCAAACTCGTCAGCGAGTTCGGCTCCATCGAAGGCATCCTCGAACACATAGACGAAGTCACGCCGCCAAGAGCACAACAAAACCTGCGCGACAATCGCGATCAGGCCATCGAAAGCAAAGTCCTCACCACCATCGTTCGCAACGTCCCGGTCGAACTCAAACTCGACGACCTCGAATTCATGCGCTTCGACCGCGCCGAAGTCGTCGAGCTCCTCCGTGAGTTCGAGTTCCACAGCATGGTCAACCGCCTTCCCGGTGGAGGCGACGTCGGCGATTCCAGTGGTGCAGCCTCACCCGAAGCTGCTACCGACGTCACCGTCGTGGATACCGACGCCAAGCTCGCCTCGCTCGTAAAGGCCGTCAGCAATAAGGCAGGCTTCGCCTTCGACACCGAGACCACCTCCATCGTTGCCATGACCGCCGGCCTCGTCGGCATCTCCATCGCCAACACCGAGGACAAAGCCTGGTACATCCCCGTCGGCCACAAATCGGGTACCCAACTTTCGCCAAACACCGTTCTCGACGCCCTACGGCCCGTCTTCGAAGACGAAAACATCCCCAAAGTCGCCCACAACGCCAACTACGACATCACGATCCTCGCCAACCACGGCATCGCCGTCGCAGGCCTCGCATTCGACACCATGCTCGCCTCCCACCTCGCCGGGCGCAAAGCCATCGGCCTCAAAGCCATGGCCCTCGACGTACTCGGCCACGAAATGACTCCAATCTCCGACCTCATCGGCACCGGGCGCAAGCAAATTACCATGGCCGAAGTCCCCATCGAAAAGGCCGCACCCTACGCCGGGGCCGATGCCGACTTCACATGGCGTCTCTACCCCATCGTCAAGAAAGAACTAGAGGAAAAGGGCCTCACCCACCTCATTCCCGAAGTCGAAATGCCCCTCGTCCACGTCCTCGTGCGCATGCAGCGCAACGGCATCGCCATCGACTCCAACCGTCTCAACAAGATGTCCAGCGACCTCGGAGAACAACTCGCCGAAGTCCAAAACTCCATGTTCCAGACCGTCGGCCACGAATTCAACATCGGCTCACCCCAGCAGCTCAGCGACATCCTGTTCAAAGAACTCCGGCTCCCGCCCACCAAACGCACCAAAGGCGGCCACTCCACCGACGCATCCTCGCTCGACTTCCTTAAAGAACAGCTCGACGCCGGCACCGTCGAAGACGCCGACCCCAAAGCCTACGACGTACTCAACGGCATCCTCGAATACCGCCAGATATCCAAGATCAAGTCCACCTACGTCGACGCCCTCCCCGGCCTCGTCAACGCCAAGACCGGACGCATCCACACCAGCTACAACCAGACCGGCTCGGCCACCGGCCGCGTCTCCTCCAACGACCCCAACGTCCAGAACATCCCCGTCCGCACCGAACTCGGACGCGAAGTCCGCAAAGCCTTCATCCCCGGCAAAGACGGATGGACCCTCTTCGGCGCCGACTACTCCCAGATCGAACTTCGCATCCTCGCCCACATGTCGCAAGACCCCGGCCTGCTCGAAGCCTTCCGCAGCGGCGAAGACATCCACTCGGCCACCGCATCCACCGTTAACAACGTCCCGCTCGACGAAGTCACGCCCGACATGCGCCGCATCGCCAAAATCATGAACTTCGGCGTCGTCTACGGACTCAGCGCCTTCGGCATCCAGCAGCAGACCGGCCTCAAGGCCGACGAAGGCCGCGCCTTCATCGAAACCTACTTCGGCAAATACCCCGGCATCCGCGACTACATCGAAAAAACCAAAGCCCAGGCTGCGCAGGACGGCTACGTCCAAACCCTCCTCGGTCGCCGCCGCTACATCCC
>JAQBWG010000045.1 GCA_027625225.1 Chloroflexota bacterium
CGATGAGGTCGCCCGACTCGATGTCCGGCAGTGTGACATCCCGAATGAGAATATCCCCGGACTCGCAGTATTTGCCAGCCAGGGTAACTTTCTCCGAAGACTTGTCGTTGACCTTGTTCGCCACGACAGCCTCGTATTTGGAGTCGTACAAAGCCGGACGTATATTGTCACCCATGCCGCCGTCGAGCGAGACGTATTTGCGGACGGACGGGATGTCTTTGATGGCACCTACGCGATACAGCGCGACGCCCGCACGGCCGATGATGGCCCGCCCCGGCTCGATGATAAGACGTGGCAGGTCGAATCCGTACGCTTTGCAGTATTCCGTAGTGGCCTTGGCGATAACCTCGGCGTACGCACTGATGTCGGGCGGTAATGTATCGCGAACATAGCCGATGGCGAAGCCGCCACCCGGGCTAAAGTCTTTCAGCTCCAATCCCTTTGCTTTGAACGGGGCCAGGAAGTTGAGAACGGTATCAATGGCAATTGCGTACGGCTCTAGCTCAAAAATCGGCGAGCCGAGATGGAAATGAATCCCGGTCAACTTGAGGTTCGAGGCGGCAAGGGCCTGTTCGACGGCCTGTGCAGCATGGCCCGTCTGGATGGAAAAGCCGAACTTGCTATCTAGTATGCCGGTAGTGGTGTGGTGATGCGTGTGGGGGTCTACACTCGGCGACACACGCAGCATGATGTTCTGGGTGACGTTGCGCCTTCGGGCGATATCGTTAAGCAGTTCCAACTCGTGAAAGCTGTCAACGACGATGCGTCCTATGCCCTGCTCTACGGCCTCGTCCAGTTCTTGTGGCGTCTTATTGTTGCCGTGAAAGAAGATCCCTTCAGGGTCGAAATCCACAGCAATTGCAACCGCCAATTCACCACCGCTCACCACATCAATACCCAACCCCTCTTCGGCGATGATACGCGCGATAGCTGGATTTATGAAAGCCTTGGACGCATAAAGAACCTTGGTATTGGGATAGTGCTTAGTGAAGCCTTTGACGAACTCACGGCACATAGTGCGAATGGTGACTTCATCGTATATATAAAGCGGCGTTCCGAATTCATCGGCAAGGTCGGCAACATCGCAGCCGCCAATGCTTAAATGGCCGTTGCTTTCGGTGCCGGCGGTCATGGGAAATAACATCTGGTTGGGAAAGCCCATTCGACTACTCCTAAATGTGCTAGCCGACTCGGAACGGCTGGCCGGGTTCAGCTGCTGAGCTGTACTAGCTCTATCCAGTTGCCGTCCGGGTCCTGGATATAGCACGACTTCTGACCCTCCACCACTTCGGCAGGTGGATTCAGCTTTATAGCGCCATGAGCCAGCAACCGCTCATACGCAGCGTCCACATCGTCCACGAAAAAGGCAATGTGCGCCGCAGCGACGTAGTTCCGTTCGGAAGACATAGCCTTACTAGTCCTCGGACTCGCGTATTCGATAAGCGCAAGAATGTTCGAATCGGATGTTTTTTTACCCGGCTCAATGCTGAAAAACGCCTCTTTGAGAAAGGCTTTTTCATAACCCACCAGATTGCTGATGGGCTTGCCCTCGACATCCTTGGTGCCAATGAGGTGCAACCCCAAGCCGTCGCGATAGAACGCGATAGCTCTGTCTATATCCCGGACAACGAAGCCTGTATGCCAATATGATTTAATCATAGCTAGATATACTATCAGGTGAGGGGTGGAGGCTCCATACTTCGATGTCGGGATATAATCGATTAGTGGTATGTTTCGGGGCCATGCTCATGACGGTATTGCTGGCGACGGGGTGCGGACAAACAGGCACGCCTACAACTATTGCCGAGACCTCGACACCCACTCCTATCGTCTCCCCTACCCCAACACTCGAACCTCCTACCGCCTCGGTAGAACCACTGCAACAGATGAAGCTGGAACGGGTATTCCCCTCCTTAAGCTTTACCCAAATCCTCCATCTCACTCACGCTGGCGACGACACATCTCGTCTCTTTGCCGTGACCAAGCGCGGCGAAATCTTCGTCTTCCCCAACGACGTCAATACAAACTCTCCGGAACTCTTCCTCGACTTGCGGGGGTTGGTGAGCACTTCCGGCAACGAGGAAGGCCTGCTCGGACTCGCTTTCGACCCCAAGTACGCCGAGAACGGATATTTTTATGCGTACTATTCGGCCTCCAGCCCCAGGCGGTCGGTCATCTCGCGGTTCAGCGTCAGCAGCGATGCTAATCGCGCGGACCGTTCGAGCGAACGAGTGTTGCTGGAAGTGGCTCAACCCTTCGCGAATCACAACGGCGGTCATCTCGCTTTCGGGCCGGACGGCTATCTGTATATCGGTCTGGGCGACGGCGGCTCCGGTGGCGACCCGCAAGGCAACGGCCAGAACCGCGGCACTATCCTTGGCAACCTGCTCCGATTGGACGTAGGCCAGGTGGACTCGGCCGGCGGATACGTAGTGCCGGAGGACAACCCGTTCGTGGGCATGTCCGGCGTCCGCCCCGAGATTTGGGCATACGGCTTGCGCAACCCCTGGCGATTCAACTTCGACAGGCTCACCGGCGATTTGTGGCTGGCAGACGTCGGCCAAAACGCCGTCGAAGAAGTGAACATTATTCACAAGGGCCGTAACTACGGCTGGAACGTCATGGAAGGTACGAACTGTTATAGACCCATCCGTCGACGAATGTGCTCGTCCCGATTTGGAACTGCCAATAGCTCAATATGACCATCGCGACGGATGCTCGGTGAGCGGCGGATACGTCTATCGCGGCATGCAGCAGTCGTCGTTGTACGGTGCGTACGTCTACGGCGACTTTTGCTCAGGCAAGATTTGGGCGCTGCGTTATGAGAGTGGGCAGATTCAGGAACGTATGATGATTGTCCCCAACCCGCAGCCGCACGTAAACATCTCCGGTTTCGGGGAAGACCAGAACGGCGAGATATACGTGCTGGACTACAATAACGGAGGCATCTACAAACTGGTGCCCCAGTAATAAGCATTTGGAGACACACGTGCCAGACGTAACCATGCCCGCCGCCCGGGCGACCGCGCTCAAAACCATCCGGTGCGATGAAATCGCCACGCCGAAGCCCGAACGGGGCAAAGTTCTGCTCAAAACCAAACTGGCTTCCATTTGCGGCAGCGACCTGCACATCGTGTACATGGGTTGGAACGCCCACGAGTTCCCTCTCGCACACGGCTATCCCGGCCACGAGGGTGTGGGCGAAGTGGTGGACGGCACCGATACCGAATTTCAACCGGGCGATAAAGTGCTCACCGTCCCCAGTATCTGGGAATCAAAGACCTTCGCAGGCTACCAGTCGCTGGCTCCTCGTTATCTGCTCAAACTTCCCGATGATACCCCCCTTGCCCATTCGCTCATGGCCCAACAACTCGGCACCGTGGTCTTCTCCTGTCTGCGGCTCCCCTCATTGCTCGGCCAGACCGTCGCCATCATCGGACAGGGCTCCGTCGGCCTTTTTCACGACTTCATGCTGCGCAAGCTCGGCGTGCGCCGCATCATCGCATTGGAGCCGGTCAAAGAGCGGCGCGTCGCAGGCCAGCGGATGGGTGTGAACGATGCGATTGATGTCACCGGCGACAGGGCTACACAGGCGGTGCTCGACTTGACGGACGGCAGGGGTGCAGACGTGGTCATTGAAGCGGTCGGTAGTGTGGACACCTTGAACCAGGCGATGAAGCTTGCAAAGCCGTTCGGGCGTGTCGTCGCCTTCGGATTACCACCCACTATGGAACGGGTGCCGTTCGATTGGGACACCTTTTTCCGGCGGCGGCTTCTGCTGAACTCGGTGTTCGGTGCTCAGGATGAGGAAGGTCTACCTGCATTCCGCCTCGCGCTCGACTACATCGCGAACAAAGAAATCGACGTCGCCCCGTTCGTCACCCACCAGTTCCCGATTGGAAAAGTGCAGGAAGCGTTTGACCTCGCATCGTCCAAACAACAGGGTGCGCTCAAAGTCTCGCTGACATTTTAAAGGCTAGCCTTTCGGTAAGTACCTCGGATGCCAGTCGCTCCCCGTCCAGGTGGTGAACTTGCCCGGAGTTATCTTGATAAGCACTCGAGGTATGTGCTTCGTGTCCTCGTAGTACTTATGTCCCGCCTTTTGCCCCACGTATCTGGTGGCGATGTATTCCCACTCACCGAACCAGTTCTTATCCACTACTTCCGCCGTCCCCGACGCTGTGATACGTACGAAAGGCTCCTGTGTAGTATCGAAAAGCAAGCCAACCCGAGGCTCCCGTTCGAGGTAAGGGATCCAGCGGTTCGCGGGTCTGCCCAGCACGGTAAACGTCTTGCCGTCGTAGTCGTACCACACCGGCACCGCGTACGGCCAGCCTTCGGTAGTAACCGTGGCTAATCTGAGGATGTGGTTGCCGCCGATTAGAAACTCATTGGTCTGTTGAGGAGTGAGTGCAGGCATATTCTCACGCTCCCTATGGTATTTTGCGCGCCATCCTAGCACACCATGACGCAATACCCTGTAGTACAATCGGCGCGCCGCAGAAGCGGCGAACACCAGCGGGAGCACCGATGTGGCGAATAGCAAAGAACTACACGAACTCACGGTTACCGAAGCAGCGCGGGCCATTCGCGACCGTAAGCTATCTGCCGTTGAACTCATGGAGGCTTTGCTCGAGCGCTCGCGTAACCTTGAATCGCGTTTGCATGTGTGGGTCACGCTCGACGAAGAAATGGCTCTCGCATCAGCGCGGCAGAGTCAGCAGGAACTGGAACGCAACGGCCCTAGTGGACCGCTTCACGGCGTACCGGTAGGCATCAAAGACACCTTCTATACCAAGGGCATGAAGACCACTTTTTGCTCTCCCATGTACGCCGACCACATCCCCGACTACGATGCCACCTCCGTCGCCAAGCTCAAGCAAGCCGGGGCCATCGTCATGGGTAAAGCCGTCACCACCCAGTTCGCCTGTGGCGACCCTTCTCCGACCCGAAACCCCTGGAACACCGGCCACACACCCGGCGGGTCGAGTAGCGGCTCGGCGGCAGGCGTAGCGGCAGGCTACTTCCCCATGGCGCTCGGCTCACAGACGGCCGGCTCCGTGCTGCGTCCGGCCACTTACAACGGCGTGGTCGGCCTCAAGCCCACCCTCGGCCGCATGAGCCGCCACGGCGTCTATCCCAACGCCTGGTCGCTGGACACCATCGGCACGTTCACCCGCACGGTCGAGGACGCAGCGCTACTGATGACAATCATCTCCGGCCTCGACCCTAACGACCCCACCACATCGCCACTGCCCGTTCCCGACTACACCAGATCCCTGAACAAACAAACCTCTGGGCCTCGTATCGGACTGATGCGCCAATTCTTCCTTGAAAACGCTGTAGACGAGACACGAAACCACATCGAAAGTGTTGGCAAGCAATTGGAAAAGGCAGGGGCGAGTGTTCGAGAATTGACCGTTCCCATGAACATGGACACACTGCAATGGGCGCACCGCATCGTCATGGCCGTCGAGGGCGCCGCCATCCACGAAAAGGACTTCAGTGACCGCCCCGGCGACTACGCGCCGGACGTACGCCGTTGGATCGAAATGGGCCAGCTCATCCCTGCAATAACCTACGCCAACGCACAGCAGGTGCGCGGCAAGTTCCGCCGCCTGCTGCGGGAAGCGATGGACGACGTAGACGTCGTCCTAACTAGTACATCCTTCTCTCCCGCACCGGACGTCTCCACCACCGGCGACCCCCGCTGGCAAGCGCCGTTTACCACCGCCGGTTTCCCCGCTATTACCCTGCCATCTGGACTCAGCAAAGACCGCCTCCCACACGGACCGCAACTCATAGCCAAGCCCTTCGTAGAAGAACAACTCATCGCAGTGGCAGCCTGGTGTGAACGGGAATTAAACGTGAAGCTCTCTCCTTCGCTCTAGCACCGTTCCCACACAAAAACGTAGCTGGGGGCACCCCTTCCTTATGGCACCTTGCATGCTATAATCCAAGTAGCCCCCTCATATTCAGGAGCATCGCTTGCATATCACGAAAGAAGAGGTCGTTGACCGCCAAATAGCCCTCCGCATCGAGCTGGAGGAGGATGACCTGGAACCGTATCTGGAACGTGGCTATCGCAAGGTAGTCAACAAGGTCAGTATCCCGGGATTCCGCAAGGGTAAAGCCCCGCGCCAAATCGTTCAGCAATACTACGGAAAAGAAGGACTGCTCAATGACATCTGGGATCACCTTGCTCAGGACGTCACCAACAAGGCCATAGACTCGGAAAAACTGGACGCGTCCGGCCTTCCCAAAATCGAACTTCTCGACCTCTCGCCGGTAGTCGTAAAGGCGATAGTCCCCCTCACGCCCGAGGTTGAACTGGGCGATTACAAGTCCATTCGCGTTCCCCTGGAGTCCGTCGAAGTTACCGACGAACAACTCAACGAACGCATCGAGGCCATTCGGTCGAGTACTGCTACATGGGAACCGGTCGAGCGTTCGCCGAAGATGGGCGACCTCGTCAGCACCAACATCCTGTGCACCGTCGAAGGCCAGAAATGGATTGAGCAGGAAGATGCTGTGTTGGTTCTGGACAAAGAAAGCGACCGCCCACTTCCCGGCTTCTCCGAATCAATAGAGGGCGCAGAAATCGGGAAGGCCAAAGAGTTCCTCCTTGCCTTTCCCGAAGACTATCCCGAAGCCAAGTTCGCAGGCAAAGAAGGTCAGTTCACAGTAACGGTGACCGAAGTCAAAGAGGAAAAAATGCCGGAGCTTGATGACGAGTTCGCGAAGAGCGTCGGCGAAAGCTACGAAAGTCTTGATGCACTGAAGACCTCGGTTCGCGAGGAGCTTCAGAAAGAAGCTGAAGGCAATCGGGATAACGAGCATCGCGAGCAAATACTAAAGGCTCTCATAGACGGCTCGAAGTTCGAGATTCCCCCGTTGCTCTTGGAGCACGAGGCCGACCACGTCCTTTCTGACAGGGAACAAACCCTTGCCCGCATGAATGTGCGCCTCGACGACTACGTTCGCTACTCAGGCACAACCATTGAAAAGCTCAAGGAAGACGCTAAAGAGGCGGCGGCAGACCGGCTCAAACGAGCCTTTGCCATGCGGGAATTCGCTGAAGCCGAGAAACTCGAAGTGCCCGAAGAGGACATCGAAGAACGGCTAAAGCTGGCCAGAGAACATGCGGAAGAAACGCGCGCTCAGCAAAAAGCTGCGGGAAACAAAGGTGGCCATAGCCACGATGACGAAGACCTCGATTCCCCGCAAACACGCGAATCAATCAAACGCGCCATTTTGATGGACAAAGCCCTGGAACACCTGGCAGATATGGCGCAAAATGAAATCGAGGCTACGGAAGCCCGGCCTAAAACGGAAAAGAAGGCGACAAAGGCTTCTGCTGAAATCGAAACTATCGAAGAACCTGAAACAGAGGAACCCTCGCAGGATTCCTAGGGAAATATGCACAAGGAAGGCGAAAGAGTTGATTCAATCACCTAAAAATCTCATCCCCATGGTTATCGAAAGCGGCTCCCGCGGTGAGCGGGCATTCGACATCTATTCGTTGCTGCTCAAGGAACGTATTATCTTCATCGGCTCGCCCATCGGCGACCAGATGGCGAATACCATCATCGCCCAGTTGCTGTATCTCGACCGCGAAGACCCGGAGCGTGACATCAGCATCTACATCAACTCCCCCGGCGGCGTCATCCACTCAGGCCTGGCGATTTACGACACTATGCACCTCATCCGGCCGGACGTCTCCACCATCTGCGTCGGCCTCGCCGCCAGCATGGCGACGGTACTTCTTACGGCCGGAACGAAGGGCAAGCGCTACGCTCTCCCGAACTCAACCATCCACATGCACCAGCCCATTTCGGGTGCACAGGGGCAGGCCTCGGATATAGACATCGCTGCCCGTGAAATTCTCCGTATGCAGGACAAGATGCGCCAGATCATCTCCTCCCACTCGGGCCAGCCGTACGAGAAGATTGCCCGCGACACCGACCGTGACTACTACCTGACTTCCGAGCAAGCCAAAGAGTATGGTCTGATTGACGAAGTTCTGGCAGAAACCGGACAGAAGTAGGATAATTAGTGGACAGGTCATCGCACAGAGCGAACATAGAGAAAGGCACCATTCTGCACGAGAGGTTGCTGTAAAAAATGTCCGCTACCAGAAATAACTCCTCCAACTACCAGTGTTCATTTTGCGGAAAAGCGCAGGCACAGGTAAAACGCCTGATTGCCGGCCCCGACAGAGTGTTCATCTGCGACGAATGTGTGACCCTGTGCGAACAAATCATCACCGAGGAAAACCCGACAACCCCTCGTGAAGAAACCGATGTCATGGCCAAAGGGGTCAACCCCAAATGGCTGTACCAAAAGCTGGACGAATATGTAGTAGGCCAGCAACGCGCCAAGAAAGTCATGAGCGTCGCCGTCTACAACCACTACAAGCGCATCTGGTCGAATCACAGGAACGACGATGTTGAACTTCAGAAAGCCAACATCCTTATGCTCGGTCCCGCCGGTTGCGGCAAAACCCTGCTAGCCCAAACCCTCGCCAAGATTCTCGACGTACCCTTCGCCATTGCCGATGCCACATCCCTGACCGAGGCCGGCTACGTCGGCGAAGACGTCGAAAACATCCTGCTCAGGCTTATCCACGCCGCCGACTACGACATCGCCCGTGCAGAGCGCGGCATCATCTACATAGACGAAATAGACAAAATCGCCCGCAAGGGCTCCAACCCGTCTATAACCCG
The DNA here is from genome assembly GCA_027625225.1 of Chloroflexota bacterium. GTDB lineage: Bacteria > Chloroflexota > Dehalococcoidia > Lucifugimonadales > VGZR01 > VGZR01. The sequence continues at coordinate 8,727 of JAQBWG010000045.1, forward strand.
TGACGTATCTGGAGAGGGCGTACAGCAAGCCTTGTTGAAAATCATTGAAGGCTGTGTCGCAAACGTACCTCCGCAGGGGGGTCGCAAGCACCCCCACCAGGAATTCCTACAAATCAAAACCGACAACATTCTCTTTATGTGCGGTGGCGCATTCGAAGGATTAAACGAAATCGTCCAGCACCGCCTCACCAGGAAAAACTCCTCCATCGGCTTTGGTGCGGCGTCCAAGAAGGCGCTTACCGACACCAACGATATCCTTTCACATGCAACCGCGGACGACCTTATGGACTTCGGCTTCATCCCTGAGTTTGTAGGGAGATTGCCTGTGGTTGTTGGATTACAAAAACTCGATATGGCCTCCCTCGTTCGCGTCCTCACCGAACCGAGAAACGCATTCGTGAGGCAGTACCAAACCCTGTTCAACATGGAAAACGTCGAGTTGGAGTTCACCCAAGAAGCCCTCGAAGCTGCTGCTGAACTCGCCATGGCGAACAAAACCGGCGCCAGAGGTTTGCGTACCGTTTTGGAGAACACCCTGCTCGACATCATGTACGAGCTTCCCAGCATGAAAGGCATCTCTAAGTGTGTGGTCACCGCCGAAGCCATCCGGGGCATCAGCCCGGTTGACCTGCTTGAAGACTCAGGCGAAGAACACAAGACTCCTCGCCAAAAGTCCGCCTAATTCCCCTCGGCTAAGAACCGCTCGACCTCGGCGTTCATATTTCGTGGCTCGGTCATGGGCTTGCCATTCCGGTCGAGAATCTGATTCAGTGCCACCCGCATTTCCCCGTTCGCCAACGCCTGCAGCACCGCCAGCATCACAGGCCGTTCGCGTTTCAAACCTTCTGCCCGTATCCGCTTGAACAACGGTTGTTCCTCCCCGTGAGCCTGCAACTCCTGAAGAGACTTGCCCTCGACGTCTTGCCAAAGGCCATCAAACTCACCGCCCCGAATAGGAAACTTCGTATACGCGAGTACCGGACCGGAGTCCAACACCTCGGTCGCAATATGCACCATCACCCCCGTCTCCGCTGCCTTGTCTTCTATAAGCTTCCAGATAACCTGTTGCCACGTCCCTTGCGGCCCCCATGGCAGCGCTGGATGCAGATTGACCATCGGATACCGGCGGCACAGTTCAGGGCTGT
>JAQBWG010000046.1 GCA_027625225.1 Chloroflexota bacterium
GAAATAACGACTTCAGCGTGGGCACGTCGCCCCGACTGGTGGTAGACGGATTCAACGGACGCATTAGCGTGAGCGCGGGTTCGGGTAACGTTATCCGCGTGCAGGCCACGATTCGGGGGACCGACCGGGTGGAGTACAGCGCAACACAAAATGGCGACACGGTAACGGTATTCGCCAAACAGACCAGCAACCTGCTTTTTCAAAGTCCGGGCGCGGATATCGAAATCACCGCGCCTGCCGGGACGACTGTAGACCTGGAGACCAGCAACGGCTCTATTGACGTGCAGGGGATGACGGTATCGGGCACCGTGAAAACGTCGAACGGACGGCTCACCCTGGGCGACGTTCGGGGTAGCTGGAATGCGAGAACAAGCAACGGCTCCATCACCGTCACCCGCTTTCAGGGCAGCCTGGACCTGGAGACCTCTAACGGCAGTATCACCGTGGTGGGTGAGCTAACGGCTGGCGGCTCGAACGAGATGACCACGTCCAATGGCAACATCAACATCACGCTGTCCGGCACGCCGAACGTGCATGTGGACGCCAGCACAAGCAACGGCGACGTGGAGAGCAAGCTGCCGGTGACCGCCACGTCGTTCGGCGATTCGCATCTGATTGGCACCATTGGCACAGGCGGGACGGAACTGAGGCTGCGGTCGTCGAACGGCTCAATAACGATTCAGTAGCTACTCCAGCTTCGAACGCGATTCCTGCACCCGTTCCAGCGCCTCTTCAGGCGTCCTACCCGTTGCGGTGAGGTGGCCCATCTTACGTCCGGGCCGCGCCTCGGCCTTGCCGTACAGGTGCAGCTTCACGTCCGGCATCGTCAGCATCCCCTGCCAGTCGGGTTCGCCGTTCGCCCACAGGTCGCCCAGCAGGTTCGCCATGGCGACGGGGCGGTAGAGTTCGGTTGAACCGAGGGGAAGCCCGCACACCGCGCGAATCACCTGCTCGAACTGCGAGGTCACCGCGGCGTCGAACGTCTGATGGCCGGAGTTGTGGGGGCGGGGAGCGAGTTCGTTCACCAGCAGCCGTCCGTCCTGCGTGAGAAACATCTCGACGGCGACCATGCCCACGAGGTCGAGCGCATTGGCGATGCCGATGGCAAGCGCTTCGGCCTGCTTGGCCAGGTTGGGCGAAATCATGGCGGGCATGACGGCGGTGTCGAGGATGTGGTTGGCGTGGGTGTTCTCGGACACGGGATAGCACAGTGCGGTGCCGTGGACGTCGCGGGCGACGATGACGGACAGCTCTTTGTCCAGTGCCACGAACTCCTCGACGATGGCCTCACGTCCGGCAAGCTCGTCCCAGGCGGCCAGCGCGTCTTCTGCCGAATCCAGCTTCCACTGTCCCTTGCCGTCGTAGCCGCCGGACGCCGTCTTGAGCACGGCTGGCGTGCCGATGTCGAGGAGCGCGTTCTTCAACGAATCGAGGTCGGTGACTGCGTGGAAGGCGGGAACAGGGACGTTGCTGTCGCGCAGGAAAGTCTTCTCGGCCACGCGGTTCTGGGCGATGCGGACGATGCCGCTGCCCGGACGGACGACGGCGTTCGGCTCGATGGCTTCGAGCGTGGCGGCGGGGATGTTCTCGAACTCGATGGTGACGGCGTCGCTGGTCTCAGCGAGGATGGCGGCGGAAACGATGTCGTCGTACTCAGCGACTATCCGGTCATCGGCGACCTGGCCCGCGGGGCAGTCCGGCGTGGGGTCGAGCACGACCACGCGGTATCCCATGCGCTTGGCGGCGATGGTCATCATGCGTCCGAGCTGTCCGCCGCCGAGTATGCCGATGGTGGCGCCGGGCAGGATGGGGTCGGTATTGGACGGGGAGGGTGTCACGCGGACTAGTCTTCCAGCTCGCGGTCCTTCAGGACGTTCTCAGTCTGGGCGGTGCGGAACTCGCGCACCTTCTCGCGTATCTCGGGGTACTTGACGCCGAGAATGGATGCGGCGAGCAACGCGGCGTTGATGGCGCCGGCGCGTCCGATGGCGAGGGTGCCGACGGGGACGCCGCCGGGCATCTGCACGATGGAGAGCAGGGAGTCCATGCCGTCGAGCGCGGACGTTTGGATGGGCACGCCGAGGACGGGGAGTACGGTTTTGGAGGAGGCCATGCCGGGCAGGTGGGCCGCGCCGCCCGCCGCTGCGATGATGACTTCGATGCCACGCTCCTCGGCGGTGGAGGCGTACTCGAACAGCCAGTCGGGCGTGCGGTGCGCGGAGACGATCTTGCGCTCATGCGCGACGCCCAGTTCGGTGAGCATGTGCGACGCGTTGACCATAGTTTCCCAGTCGGACTTGCTGCCCATGATGATGCCGACGAGCGGTTGTTCGGTAGTCATAGGTTACTTCTTTCGCTTGGTGGGGTCGCCCTGTGTTTTGTTGAGTTCCAAGGCGGCCTTCACGAAGTCCTGGAACGCTTTCTTGTTCACGCCCTCTGCGGACGTGAGCTTGACGTGGCGCATCTTTTCGCCGTCGCCCTCCAGCAGGCCGAGCGGGTCGGGCAGCTCGGCGCCGCGCCAGAAGCCGAAGTTCACGCTGTTCTTGTGCGCCTTGATGTAGGCGAAGGGGCCGTTGGACTCGTACACCGGCTGGGCCCACTTGATGGACTCGCTGGCATCGGGCGCGGCCTCTTTGAGAAGCTGGCGAACCTGCGTGACGGCGTCCGCCTGCCAGCCGCTGAGCGTCTTCACATAGCCGTCTACCGTTTTTTCTGCCACCGCACGGGCCTCCTCAGGGTTTGCAGCTAGATTGTACAACACCAGGGGGTGCTGGAAAGGGTGTGAGAGTGGTTGGCTGTATGATGGAGTGGCAGCAAGAACCGTCTATACAGGAGGCTCAACGCCATGATTATCAAAGGATACTTCACCATCCCGACCGCCGCGGGAGGCTTTTTCCTCAGTTCGTGGATAGCCATGATTTTCTGGGGCATGCTCGCACCCGACTTCGGCCTGCCGACCGTCAGCTACGTGAAGGCCATGCTGGGCACCATCGCCATTTGGCTCACCGTCGCACCGCTCGCCGCAGCCACCACGAAGTCGGACGGGCGTAAGTCGGAGGCCTAGTCTCTTAGCCTAGCGGCTCCAATCGCACGTGGGCGATCTGCTCCATCATGCCCAGGTTGTCCACAATCATCTGCTGTCTGGCAATCTTCCCGCCGCGTAGCGTGAAGATAGCGATGGCATCGTCCTGGACGTATTTGTTGGTGCCGGGGATGCCCCACAGCTCGCCCTTGTGCGTGCCGCCTGCGGTGATGTAGGCGATGACGGTGTCGCCCTCGGCATAGATGGCCTTGGTCTTATGCGTGTTGTCGGGGATGGACTTGTAATAGTCCTTGGCGTAGCCCCGGTACGTCTCGGCATCGAACGGTTCACCCGCCGACACCACCACCTGGAAATCGTCGGTAATCATATCCGGGTTCGGCCCTTGAAAAGTATCCAGTTCCTCGATGTACTTCTTCACGAACGCCTTGTTCTGCTCTAGCGACATAAGTATCTCCTTAAGATATGCAAGTATGACCTAAGAATCATGTCTGCCCTTATCCTCCAAGTCAACCGTCTTTGAAGACTGATGTACCATTGAGATATGAAGGCTTGGGTTCTGCTCGCAACATTGGTGACCATACTGGCACTCGCTTGCACTCCGTCGGACCCCGCGACCACTGCAACCGGACTGCTCCACGGCCAGGTGACCATCGGTCCACTTGTGCCGGTGTTGCGCGAAGGCGAACCCACACCGACACCGAACCCCGCGGTCTACGCGGCCCGCAAGATTCTCGTCTCAAACGAAAAAGGTGACACAGTGCTACACGAAGTCTCGCTCAACCCCGACGGTACTTACCAGGTTGAACTGCCGGCAGGCTCGTACCGTGTGGATATCAACCGCATCGGCATAGATAGCAGTTCGCAGGTGCCTGTCGTGATTCGGATAGATGAAGGCGCAACCACCACGCTCGACATAGACATAGACACAGGCATCCGTTGAACAACGCTTCCAAGACCGCCTACGCCTTCCGTCCCGACCCCGACGACTTTGTTGTCGAGGAGGTCTTGAACCTCGAACCGGGGCTGACCGGCGACCACGCTGTGTACCGCGCAACCAAGAAGCTGCTCACCACGCCCGAACTCCAGCGCCTCGTCGCCACCGAACTCGGAAAGCCTCCACGCACCGTCACCTTCCCCGCACTGAAGGACAAGCGCGCGGTGACATCGCAGCACTTCAGCATCAGCGGACGCGGGCCGACAAGTCTGAAGGGTAGGGGGTTCGACGCCATCTACGTGGGCCGGGTGACCCGTCCGTTGGGCCCCCACGACCTGGCTGGAAACCGCTTCACCATCACCTTGCGGTCGCTCACCGAAGACCGCATCGAGAGGGTGTCCGCCGCGCTTCGCGATGCGGCGACCATCGGCCTCCCCAACTACTTCGACGAGCAGCGCTTCGCATCCTACACACCCGGCGGGCCGTTCATCGGCAAGGCCGTATTGCAACGCGACGCCGAAGGTGCGCTCAAGGCCTACATGGCGCACATCGCCGCGGGTGACCTGCCTCCCATCCGCAAGTTCAAGTCCTTTGTTATGGAGCACTGGGGCGACTGGAACGCCATCCTCGATCAAGCACCGCAATCGAACTACCGTAGCATTCTGACGTTCCTCAAACAGCACCCGCGCGACTTCCGCAAGGCCATCAACCTCATCACCCCCGGACTCGTGCCCGTGCTCCTTGCCGCCTACCAAAGCTACCTCTGGAACCGGATGGCCTCGCGTGTTCTCGCCCGCAAGATACGCGGCTCGGCCAACAAACTTGGCCACATCGCCATCGCGGGAGAAAAGCTCTCCCTCTACCGAACGCTTACGCCCGAATCAACGGCGATGCTCCAAAGGCTCACCATCCCTTTGCCAAACCACCGCATGGTGTTCACCGACACCGATGCCCGAAATGTCATGGGAGAGGTGTTAAGCGAAGAAGGACTCACTCCCGACGATATGAAGGCGCGGCTCATGAAACGGGCCTACCTCACCAAGAACATGCGGAGGGTCGTCATGTTCCCCGCCGACGTGGAAGTCGTACCGTCCGCATCGGACCGATTGGTAGTGAAGTACACGCTGCCGCCCGGCAGCTACGGTACACTCGTCATCAAGACATTGCTGGCGCGGGCTACCTAACCCAAAAAGAACACGGGCGCCTGTGTGCAAGCGCCCGTGTGGTTCAGACAGTCCGACTCTTGCTGTCTGCCTTTGGAGGAGTCTTGTCCCGTTTAGCCGCTTGGCCGCGAACCCAGAGTAATCTCGATGGCCATTGGCTCGCCGTTCCTCAGCACACCAAGCGTTATCGTCTCGCCCGGCCGTGTCTTGCCCTGCAGGTACACGAGTAGCGCGTCCATTGACGTCACCGGAGTGCCGTCAACCGAAACGATAACGTCGCCGCCCACATCAAAGGTCTGCCCGTCAATAATGGCTGTCTGACCGCTGCCCCGCAGGTCCGAACCGGCTGCTGGTCCGTCCGGCAGCACCCGCGTTACCAGCGCACCGCGCGTGTTCGGCGCCAGGCCGATGGCCTGCGCCAGGCTCTGCGTCAGCGATGTGGCCTGGATGCCGATGTACGAGTACGCGATGGTGCCCGTATCGATAAGCTGCGACGCCACCCGCTTAACCGTATTCACCGGTACGGCGAACCCGATACCACTGCTCGAACCCGACTGGGAGAAAATCATGGTGTTGACGCCGATGACCTCGCCGTGCCTGTTCAACAACGGCCCACCGGAGTTGCCGGGGTTGATGGCCGCGTCCGTCTGAATGAGACCGGGAATCGCGAAGATATTGCTCTGCGTGGGCACCGTACGTCCCAGCGCGCTCACGATGCCTGTGGTGAGCGTAAAGTCCTGACTGAACGGATTGCCGATGGCCGCCGCAATTTGACCCACGAACAGTGCATCGCTGTCTCCCAGTGCCAGAGGACGCAGCGCTTTATCCGGCAGATCCACCTTGATAACCGCCAGGTCAGAATTGGGGTCGGTGCCCACCACTTCGGCGGACGCTTCCGTGCCGTCGGCGAACACCACCGTGATGCTTGCCGCACTCGCCACGACGTGGTTGTTGGTAACGATGTGGCCGTCCTCGCTCCACACGAACCCGGAGCCTTCGCCGTTGCCTCCGTTGGCCACCGTGATGCGGACGCCCACCACCGACGGCAGTGTCTCTTTGTAGATGCGTGCCAGCGTGGACTCGTACGCAGCCAGGATGTCGTCCTCGCTGATTTCCGCGACCTGCGGCTGATCGGTCGGCTCGGGATCGGCGTCGATAACCTGGATTATCTGGCCACCGCTGCCTTCGCTCTCGGAGCCTTCCGACACCATGCCGGTCTGTGGAGACGGATTAGTGCCGCCACCGGCAATCGTCTCGACGACCGCCACCTGTGTGTTCTCAACAGACTCTCCGGGCGCCGTCGGTGATGCAGCATCGTCGCTGCATGCCACGGCGGCGATAGCGATAAACATGGCGAAGGCCGCGAATACCAGAATGCCGCTCTTCCATCGTGTCTGTATCAGATTCATCAATACCTCGTCGGTGCACCGGGAGTTACGGATTCTTGGATGCACCTAAACACAGAAACGGCGCGTCCTGCGGAAGGGTTAGCACTACGCCGTTGTAGTGCATCTGCATCATGTCCTTCCGAACACACAAGATTACTATCGTTCAAGAGTCTTATGATGCGGCCCATGAGACTTGAGAAAATGGCTGCGCTATGTTTAAAAGCTCTATAACACGCCAGTTTATCCCGTCATTTAGTCGCCGTTCTTTCCTGCTATTCGCACGAGAGATACTGCTTGTAGCGATGGCGTATACCGCGTACATGTTTATCAAGCGTTTCGTGGTGCTCGATGTGGAGCCGCAGGCCCTTGAGAACGCATCACGGGTGGTTTCGTTCGAGACGACTCTTGGCATCTTCCGTGAGCTTGAAGTACAAAGCTGGATAGACAGGAATTGGCATGGGTTGCTGATAGTTCTCAATTGGGCGTATATCTTCATGTTCTTCCCCGTCCTCATCATCGCTGCCATACACTACTATTTCTACGATAGACCACGGTATCTCTACTATCGCGATATCGTGTTTTTCACCTTCGTATTCGGTCTTCTGGTTTCGGCACTGTTTCCGCTCGCGCCGCCGCGCTTCATGCCGGAGACAGGGATTATCGATACCATCAGGACCTACGGCCCGTCATGGTACGGAAGCCGCGAGCAGGCTGTGTACTATAACGCCTTTGCCGCCATGCCCAGCCTGCACTTCGGTTGGTCCGTGCTATTCGGCGTGCTATTCATTCGGAGCAAACGGCAGCCGTGGCTGAAGGTCGCCGGCGTGGCGTATCCCTCACTGATGTTCATATCCATCGTCGCCACCGGCAATCACTATTTCATAGACGCTGTCGCCGGAGCTATCGTTGTCCTCGTGTCTTATGCAGTCCACGAGTGGGAGCACATCGCGGTGCTTAAACTCGCCCCTAACTCATCGTATCGGCACCTCTGACGCTGAAGCCATGCTTGCTGTGCTACTTACCTATCCGCCACTGCCTTGATGCCGTGCGACGCACAGAACGTGTTGTAGTCGGGCACATCCTCACCCACGACGTATAGAAACCGGTACGCACCCATATCTCCCAGAAATTTGAACTGCTTTCGCAGGTCTTTGATAAGTTCGTCGAACGAACCCTTGGAGCGCAGGTAGTTTTTGAAACTGCCGTGCCCCTTCTCCAACTCCAGCATCCTGCGGCCGTTGCCGATGATGGCCTCGATCTTGCGTCGGTTGCGTATTATCCGCGTATCGCTGGCGATAGCGTCGATATCCGGCTCCGACAGCACGGCCAGCTTCTTCGGGTCGAACCCCCGGAACACCTCCTGCGTCCCCGGCCACTTCGCCTCGACCACCTTCCAGGACATGCCCGACTGAAACACCGCCTGGCTCATCACGTCCAGATAGTCCGCCAGCCCCTTCGGTTCAATCCTCTTCGGCGCTTCCATAGTTCCCTCCATCTACCAGTCTCATCGCCCTCGCGATTCTAGCATCACAGGTTCACCACCACGCCGACCGTCCCCAACACCGTCATGCCTATTGCGACCGCCTTGAACACCAGCGTCCGGCGTTCCACCACCTCGTTCAGTATTCCGATGAAGGGCATGCTTATCACCGTACTGAACACGAATATCCACACCGGCGGCGTCGCCAGGATGGCCGACACCAGCGACACCGGCCCCGTCTCCAGCGCGGCCAGCAGCGACAGTTGCGACACCGCGCCCAGTATCAACTCGGACGTAACCGCCAGCCCCAACACCTTCGGATTCCGCAAACTCGCCACGAAGTTCTTGAACGTTCTGCGGTTCATCCAGATGGCCAGCGGCAACAGCGCGCCCAAGCGTTGGAGCCACAACCCCTGTGTTGGGTTCACGTCCTCCAGGCCATAGCTGGCGAACAAAAAGTCTCCCGCCACCAACACCGCTGCGAACATCAACAGGACGAACGACCGGTCGAACTTAAACCTGCTGCCTCCGCGAATCTCCACCGTGATGAGCACCGCGCCCAGAATAGTCAGCACGATCGCGCCCCACTTCACCGCATCCAGGTGCTGCCCCAGAACCACCACCGAATACAGCGCCACGAAGATGGGCGAGGTGTTGAAGATGGGGAACGCCCGCGACGCCTCCGCCGTGCGTATCACGTACAGCACGATGGAGAACCCCAGGCCGAACATGAACCCGCTCGCCACCACCGACAGCGCGCGGAGAGCCGGCGTGCCCTCGTCCAGCGGGAACAGGATGACGAACGGGATGATGAACACAATCTGCGAAAAGCCGAACCATGCGATGAGCGTCGAGCTGTCCGGCAGATACTTGGTCGCCAGCACCTTCTCGATGGTGTTCATCGTTCCCAGCGCGCCAGCGGAGACTATGGCCAGAAAAACCCACGACATCCCCAGAGCGTACTACGCCGCCACCCGTTCGCGATAGATAGGCGGCCTGCTTTCAGGCCGCCCACCTATCAACGTTCGCTCTGCCTACGCCGCCTTGCCGTCGCTCAGCGGCAGCGACCCCACGCCCGGCGACCCCGGATGACCCGGCGCGCCGTACATCGGGCAACCGGTGCACGACCGCACGTCGCCGCAGGGCGCCACGCCCGGCCCCGCGGGCGCAAGCTCCAGCTTCGGCTTCGCATCACGCGGCTGGAACAGCTCCATCCGCAGCTGCTTGGACTGCGGCGGCTTGTGGCCGGGGAACGTCAGAAACGCCCACGCCCGCTTGCGCACCACACCCATCGCCTCCAGGTCTCGCCACAGCGTAATCTTGTGCGCACGCCGCTGGGTAAGGATGCGTTGCGCCGATGTCGGGCCCAGCCCAGGCACCCTGAGCAAGTCTTCTTTCGTCGCCGTGTTCACGTCCATGGGAAACGCGTCCAACTTCGACAGCGCGATGGCCGTCTTGGGGTCGTCGTCCTCCGGCAGGAACCCACCCGGGTCGAACGCCTCCTGCAGCTCCTGGTTCGTGAACTTGTACACCCGCTTCAGCCAGTCCATCTGGTACAGCCGGTGCTCGCGCGTCAGCGACCCCGCCGGGTGCTCCTCCAGCGGCGTGTACTTCGTCGGACGGAACGCCACGAAGTAGATGCGCTTGAGGTTCCAGTCCGTATACAACTGGTCCATGCGCTTGAAAATATCCACGTCCGTCTCGTCCGCCGCC
>JAQBWG010000047.1 GCA_027625225.1 Chloroflexota bacterium
CGAAGTTCAATCTCCGTGCGGCTTTCGAGCCACGCGCGTTCACCGTCACTCCGCAGGAAGAGGCGTTCGAGCGCGGGCGGACTACCGGCGTCAACACCCTGCCCAACCTGACCGGCTTCCCGCAGCATGTCAAGACGGCGATGGGTGTGCTCGGGGCGGGCGATGAACTGCTCGCAACCTACGTCGGGAACAACTTCGCCAATGCCGTGGGCGGCATGTTCGGAAAGCAGGTGACGGGCAATCAGCAACGCCTTGCCGATCTGACCCGCCGCCATGTGGAGGAGCTCCTCGCCGGACGGCAGGGGTTTGCCGAAACTGTGCAGGGCCTCACGGACGTGTACGAGCAGCGCCCAGGGTACCAGCAATTGGGCGTGAGCTTGGGGTCGGCCGTGCTGAGCGGGCCGTTTACTGGTCCAAAAGCCGCACTCCGAGCACAACAGGGACTTGCCCGTGGCGCTGAGGGTATTGGACGGCTGGCAGCCAACGTCGCGAAGAGCGAGGCAGGCGGGTTTATATCGGTATCGAACCGGTCTCTTGCTCGCCTCGCGCCCTCGCAGGTGCATGTCCCGCCGCCACAGACTGCTGCCGTGTGGGGATTCAAGCCCATACAGACCGGCCTTACCCGCCTGCAGCGGACGCAGAACGTAGTCCGCGAAGCATTCGGCTCGTTCGGGCCGGGCATGCTCAGTGAATACGTGGAGCCCGCATCCAAGGCCCGGCTCGAACGGACTGAGGCCGTGGGGAACATCGCCGCCGCATTCGGTGCTCAGACCGGCGCGAAGGTGCGCACGGCGTTCCGCCTGAATGACAGCGGACAGGTGCTCTCGTTGGCCGGGGTTGACCCTAGCTTGCCGGGCTCGCCTACTATCCAGGACATCGCCGCCCGGCTGCCACGATTTCAAGCCCGGCTCACGTCGGCGCAAAAGGCCGTGCTGGGCGAGATCAAAGCTGCCATAGACGAAATGGACGGCGCGTTCCAGTCGGTGGGATTGGAGCGCCACACGCGGGCGGACGTAATGGACGGCGGATTCTACATTCCGCGCGGCTTCGCAGAGGATTCGTCCATCGACATGCCCAAAGCGATACGAGGTACCGGCACGATGGGCAAGGCGGGGTTTGAGAAGGCCGCGCGGTACGATTCCATGGCGCATGCCCTCAACGACGGATTCGAGTACGCGCCCATCGAGGACACGTTGAGCCAGTACGCGCGGCAGTCCGGCGCTCGCACCATTGACCAGGACATTGCCAACTACTACAAGTCGCTCATTGACCCCGACACGGGTAAGCCGTTCGCGGAATCCCCGTCCAACCGACTCCCGCCGGGACTCTCTCAGGCTATCAAGCGCGTCCGTAATCAGACTCGAGGTACCCGCATTAGCCTGATAAAAGCCCAAACGAGGGCGAGGTCGGCGGAACGACAATCAAAGAGGGAGTTCAAGGAGCTCGACGCATCCAATGACAGGGTGCAGAGCGCCGCCCAGCGGGAGGCCGCGCGGAAGGCGGCACAGCCTACGAAGGACGATTTCAAGTTCGTGCGAGGTGAGCTGCGAGCCGCGATGGACGATGCTCAGCATATCAGCGCCACCATGGCTCGAATCCGCAGCGACACACTTGCTGCAGGGCGGAAGGTGGACGCCGACGATGCGCGTGTGTACGGCCTCATTGACGAACTGGACCAGCTATGGGCGGAAGGGCAGACGGTCATAGGCGGCACGTTGGGGCGCGTGGTCAGCGGTCAGTCCGGCGTGGTGCGTGGCGGGCAGGCCGAACTGATTGGCGAGGGCTTCGAGAACGCCGATGTCAGCCCCGATATACTCGAAACGCTTGTCAGGCAGTACGACGAAGCACAGGACAAGATCAGCCGCAAGGTGGACGCCATACTGGACTCCGACAGGTACGAGTCCATCAATGTGCGGTACGAGGAACTGCTTGAAAAGGGCGATGCGACACGGACAACCCTTGCGACGGCGCGGCAGGAAATCGCCGCCGGCCACAAGATGGAACGCGAGATGTTCAACGCCGATGCCCAATTCAGGCTGGCCCACCGCGAATTGCGAATGCTGGAGCGCGAAATGCGCCGTCAGGGTACGGACGTGAAACGCGCCGGTACCCGCCTTGCCAACGCCCAGGCCCGCGAGGGCGGACTGGAGCAGCGGTACGACCAGCTTCGCGACCAGCTCCGTGACGTAGAAGCTACATGGAAGCACGAGCAGGCACTGGCACGACAGACGCCACGCGACCAGGGAATGATACGGCTCCCCCGTGGCGAACTTACCGGCGTCACGTTCCCCCTAGAGATAGCCAACCGGGCGAACAAGCTACTTGAAAAGCAAGCGCCGACGACCGGCATGGGGGCGGACACGATACGCGCGGTGAATGCCTACAACAACCTGTACCGTGTGCTGAACGCGACGCTCGACATATCTGCCCCCGCGATTCAGGGAGCAATCATCGCGGGTACGGACCCCAAGTTAGCCGCCCGGGCGGCGAAGTTTAGCATCGACTCGATGGGCGACCCTCAAATACTCGGCATGTTCCTCAATGAGAAGGACGTTATCAACGCCGCTGAGGGGCTGCCGGTGACGCGGGACATGGCTCGATGGGGGCTACACTTCGGCGGCGCTACAAGCGAGTTCTCCATGCAACCGGGCGTGTTTGAGAAGATTGGGCAGATACCGCTTATCAAGGAGACCAACCGCGCGTTCGGCTACTGGGGCGATTACGTTCGCCATGAGACGTTCATCGAGGAAGTGAAGATGGCGCTCGACCAGGGCAAGACGATACCGCAAATGATCGCAAACGGTGAGATGGAACAGATAGCCAGCGCCGTCAACCGGATGACTGGATACTCTCCGAACAAGGCGTTCGGCTCGCTTGGTGACCTGATCCTGTTCGCCCCACGCTTCCTCGCTTCGCGCATGGAGTTCCTTGCGAGCGCCGCGCGCGGTCTAGCTCCCGGCGCTACCGCCGAGCAGGCCATCGCCCGGCGACGGATGCTGTACTTCATCGGCAACATGAGCACCCTCACGGTGGCTGCGAACGCCGCGCGTGGCAAGGAAACGGAGTTCAACCTGCTCATGGAGAACCCCGATGGCGGGCTCCCCATCGTGAACCCCAACTTCATGCGCATCAAGGACTTCGCCGGGCGGGACTGGTCGCTGTTCGGGCCGTGGGATTCGCTCCTCAAGCTCATTGTCAACACCGCAATGGGACGCCCCAACGACGCGCTCCGGTCCATGAGTTCGGGTGTCGTTCAGCACGCATGGGACACCGTCACCGGGGAGAACGCCATTGGGGAGCCCACGACGGGTTTGCGCTTCTGGGAAGACCCCCAGGGATTTGCTGCGTACCTGATAGAGTCGTACCTACCGTTTAGCGTGGAACAGATACCGGAAGGGCTGAGGCATCCGGCTGGCATGGAGCCGTTGAACGCGCTCGGCACACTGGTGTCCAGCGGCCTTGGCATCAAGGCGTCACTCACATCGCCCAGCGAAGACCTTGCCGACGCCCGCCGGGTTGTCATGGGCGAGCGGAACATACTGGACGGGCTCAGGGGGGAGCCGCAAAGCGCCGTCGATCACGTCCGTGCATTCCTCACCCGTGGCGAGCCACTGGACCCCGGCAAGGTGCCATCCAATGTGATAGCACAGATCGACGCCGACCCACGCGTTCAGGCGGCGAAACGGCGCGTCGAAGAGAGCCGGCGGCTCCGGAACAGCGGGTACCAGAAATACCTCGACGCCGTGACCAAGGTGGACGACGAAATAGACACCACTATTAAGGCGCGGGCGGCGGCGCTTCAGTCAGGGAGCATCAGTCCGAAGGCGTTCAGAGAGCAACTATCCAGCCTGAACAGCGACCGGCATGCGCAAAAGGAAAAGGTACGTGACATCTACGCCGAAGACATCGCGTTCTTTGACGACCTTCCCAAAAACGAGACGCCCTTCAACGTCGCACATGACGACTACTGGGCTATATTGGAGTCCGGCGCTCCGCTGGAAAACCCCGAGACCGGGGAGTTCGACTACAACGAACAGAAACGCCGCATCGCACAGTGGGCGGCGAAGTGGCCGGAGGATCTGGTAAACGAGGTTAACGCACACCTGCAAACGAACAAGACCCCCATCGAGCAGAAATTGCAGGATGACCGCGCGTTCCTCGAACAGTATTGGGGCGTTGTGGACGTGGTGCTGGCAGATTGGGGAAAGTCGTTGCCGAGCATCAAGCGGTTGTACGACCAGTACCGCCGCACCGACCCGCGAGATCAGGCGCTGTTCCGCAAGGCCAATCCCACGCTGGATGCGATGCTTGGGCTGGTGGACGATATCAAGGCCGGGATGCGGGCGCGCGGCGACCCTGAAATCGAGCGAAAGCTGCTTTGGTGGGGGTACATATCCAGCCCTACCAATCCGATTGTGGTTCGCGAAAACGACATCCGTCAGTCGGGTAAATTGCAAAGCGGAAGCATTCCCGTGGAGGCTCGGTAATGGTCACTGCCGTAGGAGCGAAGCTGCTTTACTGCGCCTGCCACGGTGATGTGGGCATGATCCAGCGCACACCGGGCGGATGGAAATACGAATCGTCGCGCCGGTCAACTCTCCTGTTTGAAAACGGCAAGTTGCTTATTCAAAAGGAATCCAACCGCCAAATGCACGTGCTGGTAGTTGACATCGACTAGTCCGGTATGCATAATCAAAGAAAGCTGGCCGCCTCATAATGAGCACGCCCGGCATAAATAGTCCGCTACGGCGGGCGAAATAGGCAAAAGCCGATCAATGCAGCAATGCGGAGATCGGCTTTTTTTGTTGCTCCAAAATACACGCAAGCTACCCAAGGAGGTACCCCCGTGGACGACGTGAGCACAGCGTTTGGTACGGAACCGGAAGCGCCAGCCCAGGAAACAACTGCGGTGCAACCCGAGACGACGGCAGAGGTTGACTGGAAGGCGCGAGCGGAAGAGTTACAGTCGAGGAATGAAAAGCTCGAACAGCAGTCAAAGACGAACACCGGACGCAGGCAAAGCGAAGATACCCGAGCTGCCAGAGAAGCCGCCATTCAAGCGGAACTCAAGGCGACTCGGCTCGACATCGCGGCACTTGCCGACCATATCGCCTCTGGCGACAAGGCCGACCCGGAAAAGCTGAAGGCACGTCTGGACGCATCGAGCAAAGAGGCGCAGGCGGGAGAGCAGCGGGAACGAGTGACAGGCCGCTACGAGCGGTTGCTGGCGCTGGCGCAGCGCATGGTTGCGGGCTCGGACGGGAAGGCCATCTTTGACCTTGCCAACTCGCCCGAACTGAACGACTGGCGCTCGAAGTGGATGCCTGAATACAACAAGATGAGAGCCGGTGGCATACCGGACTTCGATGCGCTTGGCGACCTTATCAGCGACCTTGCGGACATCAAGTTCGATCACGTTGTCAAGACGAACGAAGCAGCGCTCAAAACCGAGCGCGATGCCCGGAAGAAGACGAAGAGTGACGTGGTAGCTGAGTTCGGGCTGGACAACATGGACATCGGCCCCGGCAGCGGCGGCAGCGAATCGCTTGAAACGCTGTCGAAAAAAGACACACGAAAAATGACCCCCACGCAGCTCCGAGAGCACGACAAACTGCTAACGGCGGCCATGTCGCGGGGATGATAGCAAAGGAGGCCTCAAAATGGCCGATATGACGAGTACGACCCTCGCGAATTGGACACCCGAAATCTGGAGCGCCAAGGCCACCGTGACGTATCGCTCTAACACCGTCAACGTTCCCTTGCTCGACCATACGTGGGAGCCTGAGATCGGTGTCGGTCGCGGCGATACCGTCAACATCCCGCACTTCTCCCAGAACAGCAGCCCCAACAACAGGGGCGCGGGGACCGGCACATTCGGCACCGGCGCGTCGATCACATTCGACGCCACGACCGAAGGCCAAACCCAGCTCATCGTCAACCGCTTCTACTACAAGGCGTTCCGCCAGCCCGTAGAGGCCAAGGCGCAGGCGATGCCCAACTACATCACCATGCTCCAGCAGGGCCACGGTCAGGCCATCTCATTGCAGGTGGACGCGGACGTAGCATCGGACAACACGAACGGCTTCGATGCGTTCACCACCGTCGTGGGTGTGGACAACGTTGACCTGACCGACGACGACATGTTGACCATCGACACCAACCTGAACAACCAGAACGCCCCTGTGGGCGAACGGTACGGCGTGGTCTCTCCGGCCACCCGCGCCAGCCTCCTCAAGATCGAGTCCATCCGCAACCAGCTTTACTCGTCCTCCATCGGCAACCTGGACGGAAGCAAGGGCGCGGGGTACCTGGGCAACGTGCTCACGTTTGCCCTGCACATGAGCAACAACCTCGAAGCAGGCACCAGCGGCAAGAAGAACGCCTTCTTCCACCGCGAGGCCATCGCGTTCGCGGAGCAGGTCTCTATCACGCCACAACAGGACCTCAACATCGAGGACGGCGTGTTCGAACAGTACATCTCGTACATGACGTGCGGCTTCAAGATCGTCAAGAACCTGTTCGGCAACGAGGTTGACGCCAAGTGATTCTCCCTTTCGGCATACGGCTTGACTCGCAGCGCAGGCTCCCCGTGGACCCCCGCACAATGCCCGCGCTGTGGACGCCCCGCCAGACTCACATCTGGAAGTCGGCCACGTTCACCGTGCCTATCGAGGTAACGGAGGAGCGAGTCAGGTTCAGCGCGGACAAGTACCGGCTGAAGTTCGGCAAGGCGCTGGAAACGCAGGGGTACAACGTGCTCCACATGGAGCAGCCGAAGGAAGACCGATCAGTGGCAGCGGCGGGAACGACCGACCCTGACAGACGCAGGTACCAAATATGGGCGAAGGTGACGCGCCGGCCGGTCGAGATTCGCGTAGACGTGCCGGACGCCGACATACCCATCTATGAGAAGGCTGGGTTCAAACACGCATAGGAGATGACATGAGTAGACCGTTCCAGTGTTCGAAGTGCCGAAACTGGTATACGCCGATTCCGGTGAGCGAAGAGGATTACTGCTGGTCGTGTAGGGAGGGCAAGCACGCCCCACACCACAAGACCGGCGTGATTGACTGCCACTTCGGGCAGACATCATCGACGCCGTCGGAGATCAAGATGGTCGGCATTGTCGCCACCATCAAGGACGCTATCACAGCGGTCGAAGGCGGCGATATCCGGTCGGCTGAAGTCGCGTTCGCCCTTGCTGAGAAGGCGCGGGGCGAAGTGACTGATGTGGTCCGGTGGGCCACGGTAATGGAAATGCCCGGCACGCTGGGAGAGTCATCCACTACGAGGTTCAAGAACATCGATGCCCTCATTGCGCTGGTTGCAGACAAGCGCCGCCCGCCCGAGGACCTTGCGATGGTCCGGCGCACCATGCGCTTCTGTGACGAAATGGCGGCGGAGATACCGCTACTCATGGCGGACTTGCGCACCAACATCGGCGCACTCAGGGCGAGCGTACAGGGCGAGAGCAAGACAGAAAAGAAAGTCGCTGTAGCGGCGTAAGCTGGCCGGGACGATAAGTCCGCTCCGAGGGCCAGGATAAAGAATGTGAGGAGATCATGTCGTACAAAATTCGAGTTGACAGGCACCTTGAATTCAGGGGCGGTGCGGGGCTGCAGGCGGGCGTGTTGGGGCACTTCATGGAAAAGAAGCGCCACGACAGCGACCGATTTACCGGCATTGCCATCGACACTACGAACCGCTGGGCGGTTTCCGTGCCGGGTACATCCGACACCATCGCTATCAGCGAGGTCCAGGGCGGCTCTGCGCTCATAACCACCGGCACGGTTGACAACGATTCCTGCATGCTGGCGAGCGCCATTATCTACTCAGGCGACAAGAATGCCGTGGTGGAGTTTCGCATCACCATTACGGACGTGTCCGGCACGGGCCTATTCGTCGGACTCAGCGACGCCAAGAGCGAGTCGAACAACTCTGTCGCCATTCACTACCCGGGAAACTCTCTAACGACCGTGGCTACCGACGCGGCGGGCTTCGTCATTGATGCAGACCACGAGAGTTCCAGCATCATGTGCGCCAGCGTCGATACCGGCGTCGATACCACGCCCGTAGACACCGGTGTCGATTGGGCCGACGGGGAGACGAAGACACTGCGCATCATAGTGGACACCGACGGCGCGGCTACGTTCGTGCTGGACGGCGACGTGGTGGCGAAGATAGCTTCTTCCGTCACCCCCGCGACGCTCTTGTGTGCGACCGTGCAGGCCATCACCCGCGCGGACGAAGGCGCAAACACGGTACGGGTCCGCAGCTACGACGCATGGCAGGATGACTAATGAAGAGATACCTGACTTGGCATGTCGAGCGAGTTCGGGGAGACGACGGCTCTCAGGCAGGCACCGGCTTCGCGGGCATCACGTACGTCGAGATGCCCAAGTCCTGGCTCCCGACCTAGTCTAACTGAATCGGGGAGTCCCGCCGTGTTGGGACTCCCCTAACCGCTCCGCACGAAGAAGATGAAAGGAGCCCAATGGGTGCCACATATCCCGCCCCGGCAGTAGGGGTTCGCGGCGAGACGCTTGCGCTATCCACGACTCTTGCCACGCTCGGCGTCCCGTCGGGCATGCAGCAATTTACTTTTTACAGTCCGTCAGCTGACTTCCAACTGCACCTGAACCCCGCGCTTCTGGACGTAAACTTCTACGACGCATCAGCTACAGAGGGGCAGAGGTTCATCAAGGCGGGCTCGACCAGCACCCTTCTTGCCGACCTCACCGACCGCGCCAGCGGGACAGGCACGGGTACCGTCATGGACTCCATGACCACATCCGACTACCTGTACCTGTGCTGGTCGGATATCGTCGGCGGGCTGTACATCAACGTCAAGAGCGCCAACGGCACGTCGAACACGATGGTCGTGGAATACCGCAAGAACGACAACACATGGGCGTCCCTGTCGATCACCGACAACACCGACACCGGCGCGTCACTGGCACAGGACGGCACGGTTACATGGACCGCCCCTACCGACTGGAAGGCGACGGCGCTCGGCGGGCCGCAGGGCATCATCACCAACGCCAACGCCGCCGGTGGTACTGCCGCCGCTCCCGCCGGTACCGACCCATCCGGCACAATCGGCTTCTGGATGCGTGTATCGTTCAGCGGGGCCGGACTCGACTCGGACACCGAGATCGAGGAAGCGTGGTCGCTGAACAAGGCCACCGACAGGGGTTACTTCCGCGTAGGTGCCGAAGTGACGTTCAGCATCGACAGGCGGGCCGTAGGCGCGATTGAGGCCATACTGACGGCTTCCACATCGACGGCTCAGATTACATGGACTCGCAACCACATCTAGGTGCGTTATGACTACATCCGTACATGTGCATGGATTGCATCGTGGCACCTCAGTATCCGTGCTGGGCGGCAAGCCCGTACCGCTGGCAGTTCCTGACATGGAGCTGTGGCTGAAGGCGGACGCTGTGACCGGCGTAGCCGACGGCGGCACGGTCGCCACGTTCGCTGACTCCAGCGGCAACGGACGCGATGCCACCACCAGCGGCGACCCCACGTGGCACCAGGGCGTGAAGAACGGACGCGCTGCATGGCGGCTGAACGGCACCGACCAGTACGCGACCGTACCGGACTTCGCCGAGGCGGTCGCGGGCAAGACCGTGTTCGTGGTGGCGAAGTCAGACGATACCCCAAGCGCACGGGAGGCTGCGATA
>JAQBWG010000048.1 GCA_027625225.1 Chloroflexota bacterium
TTTCACTAGCGTGGTTACTTTTTTAAGTAGCTGGTCTGTGACGCCATCCGAAGTGAGAACGAGCGGCCACTGTGATTTGGATGAGATTTCTCCGCCAGAAGGACTAAACGCGCGCGATTCGGGTGCATCGGCCAGTTCATCTTCGCCGGCGAGCGGTTTGATGGCGGCGGCTTTGATACCACGCTGGTTCAATAGCGATACGAGAGATGCACACAACGCAGTTTTGCCCGCGCCTCGTTCGTCTGATGCGATGTAGAGGATGCTCGTCATGCCTTGATTGCTCTCCAAATCTGGCCTTGTTTTAGCTGTGGATTATATCAGCGCACGCAGCCGAGGGCACTGATTATGGAAAGAAGTGGAGCGGGAGATGGGATTTGAACCCACGACATCTTGCTTGGAAGGCAAGAGCTCTGACCACTGAGCTACTCCCGCTCGCAGGATTATTGTACCGCAGAGGCGGATTGTTGCTAAAGCTATCCCAGAGCAACTACCACCGCGTCACCGACCTGCGACGTCGTGGCCTTGCCGCCAAGGTCGGGTGTGAGCGTCTTAGCCTCCGCCAGCACGGCCAACGCGGCCTTTTCGATGGCGTCACCCGCCGTCGCCTCACCCAGATGGTCGAGCATCATGCCCGCCGACAGGATGGCTGCCAGCGGGTTTGCGATGCCCTGCCCGGCGATGTCCGGCGCGCTGCCGTGGGTCGGTTCGAACATGGACGGGAATCGCTTCTCAGGGTCTATGTTGCCGCTGGCCGCAAGTCCGATGCTGCCGGTGATGATGCCGCCAAGGTCGGTGAGGATGTCGCCGAACAGGTTGCTGGCGACGACCACATCGAACGCCTCGGGGCGGCGAACGAACTCCATGCAGGCGGCGTCCACAAGAATGGACTTCGTTTTGATGTCAGGATAGCTGGCGGCGACGTTCTTGAAGGCACGGTCCCATACGACCATGCCGTAACCCTGCGCGTTGGATTTGGTAACCGAGGTAACGTGCTTTTTCTTATTGCGCTTGCGGGCCAATTCGAAGGCATAAGTGATGACGCGCTCGCAGCCGTGTCTGGTAAACACCGCGGTTTGAATGCCGGTCTCCTGGGGAAAGTCGAGGTACTGGAAGCCACCGACGTTGGCGTACTCGCCCTCGGTGTTCTCGCGGATAACCATCATGTCAATGTCGTAGGGCTTCTTGCCGCTTAGCGGAGAGCTTACGCCCTCGTACAGCACCGACGGACGTTCGCAGACGTACTGGTCGAACGCACGGCGGATAGGCAACAGCAGGCCGTTGAGTGTGACGTGGTCTTGCAGTTTGTGGTGGCCGACCGCGCCGAGGTAGATGGCATCGAACGGACGAAGCGTATCGATAGCATTCTGGGGCATCATGCGGCCATGTTCAAAATAGTAATCAGAGCCCCAAGGGAACTCGGTAAATTTGAAATTGATGTTGTACTGTTTGGCTGCAACGCTGAGAACCTTGATGCCCTCTTCGATAACGTCAACGCCGATGCCGTCGCCTCTGATAACCGCTATATCGAACTTTGCCATGCCCTACCCTTTCGTCGTCAGCTTTGCGTGAGCGCCTAGTATTGTAGCGGATACGATACGGTTGACACCTCCCTTCCACAAAAACATAATCCAAGTCAGATATGAGGAGGATAAGTAATGAAGATGCACGCGGCGGCGCTCCACGAGTACGGCCAGCCCATGGTCGTCGAAGAGATAGAGATAGACGACCCGAAGCAGGGCGAAGTGCTGGTAAAACTGGCCGCTTCGGGCGTGTGCTACAGCGATTATATTTTCGTGGAAGGCAAGCCGCTTTTCGAAAGTCCACGTCCCATCGTGCTCGGCGACGAAGGCGCGGGCGTCGTGGAAAAGGTCGGGCCGGGCGTTACCACGGTCAAGCCCGGTGATCATGTGGTGATGTCGTGGATGTACATGTGCGGGCAGTGCCGCTATTGCACCGTTGGTCGTCCGAACTTATGTGACGTGGGCCGCGGGCCTGAAATCGGCCAGGGCTATCTCGCCGACGGCACGACACGCATGCACAAAGGCTCTACGCCGTATTACCACTTCATCGGCATCTCGACCATGGCCGAGTACTCCGTTGCATCCGAAAACAGCGTCATCAAGATTGACAGCGACATTCCGCTCGACAAGGCCGCGCTCCTCGGCTGTGCAGTGATGACAGGCGTAGGCTCCGTCATCAACACCGCGAAGGTGGAGACTGGGGCCAGTGTGGCCGTGTTCGGTGCGGGCGGCGTCGGCATCAGCGCCATCCAGGGCGCCGTGTTGTCCGGTGCGTACCCCATCATCGCGGTGGATACCCGTGCCAACAAGCTGGAATTCGCCAAAAAGTTCGGCGCGACGCACACGGTGGACGCATCGAAAACAGACCCTGTTCAGGAGATTAGGAATATCACCGGCGTTGGTGCTGACTATACGTTCGAGGCTACCGGCAACGTAAAGGTGATGCGACAGGCGTTCGAGGCGGCGGGTAGAGGCGGAAAGGCAATCGTCATCGGCGCGGCAGGTATCGGCGACGAAGTTTCCATCAACGCACTGGACTTCCCATTTACCGAAAAGTCGCTCATCGGGAGCGGCTACGGCAGCGCCAGACTACGGGTAGACATCCCCAGGCTCTTGAACCTCTACAAGGCGGGCAAGCTCAAGCTGGATGAAATGGTGACTCAAACCTATCCGCTGGTCGATGTGAACCGGGCCTTCGACGACTTGAGGGAAGGGAAGAATATCCGAGGCGTTTTAGTTATGGACTAGCTAGTCTGGTTTCCCGCAGCCATCACCATACGGACGCGGTGGTTGTAGGTGTCAGCCACGTAGAGATTGCCCGCGCTATCCACGCACACACCGTACGGCCTATCCAGCAAGGCTAACGTCGGGTCGCCACCGTCGCCCGAAAAACCGCGGCTTCCGCACGTACCCGCGGCGGTGGTTATGACGCCGTCTGTGCCCACAGCACGAACACAGTGGTTATAGGTGTCGGCGATGTACAGCGTGCCGTCGGGGCCGATATGGATATCGTTCGGCCTGTTCAACTGCGCGTTGATTGCGAGCCCCCCGTCGCCCTCATAGCCGCGTGTGCCGTTGCCAGCCACGGACGTCACAATGCCGTTGGTGTCAATTTTGCGAATCCGATGGTTTCCTGAGTCCGAGAAGTAGATATTCCCCGCGTCGTCAACCGCCATTCCCCCGGCAGGCTCAGCCGCCTGCCCAACCTGCTGCCACATCCTCGCATCGAGAGCGGGGCCGCCGTCACCACTGAAGGCCGCGTTGCACGCTGAGGTTTTATCCTCTTCGTTCCAGCCTAGCTTGTTCGACTCTCCAAGCATCTCGGCCGTCTTTATGCCTTGTTCTTCGCCCACCAGACACTGGCCCGCAAAGCGGGTGATGATGCCGTTCGTATCTATAACACGAATCACCTGGTTCGCCTGATCCATCACGTACAGGTTGCCAGCTTTGTCGAACACGACTGCTGCGGGAAGGTCAAGCTCGGCCGTCTTCGCCGGGCCGCCATCACCTGAATAAAAACGTGCGCCTGTTCCTGCGATATCCTCGACCATGCCCGTTTTCATATCGAATCGCTTGATACGCGAGTTATGCCACGCCGCGATAACCATGCGGCCCTGATCGTCAAAGACGATGTGTGTGGGATGGTTGAACGCATGCTGCAGAGCGGGGCCCTCCGGGCCGTCGCCCAGGCCTTCGGCGCCCGCGACCGTCTCCAGCTTGCCGTCCGGCAGGAATGCCCGTATGCGGTGGTTGTTCCAGTCGAGCAGATACATGCGGCCATCCGGTCCGAACTCCACATCGAACGGAAGGTATAGGTCGGACTCCAATGCCGGTAGGTCTTCCGGCGCCCGTCCGGCGATACCCGTACCTGCGATGGTGCAGATCTCGCCGGGATTGCAATCCGGGACGGAAGAGCCTCCACACGCCGCCACAAAAATGCCGATAGCCGCAACAGCTATCGCGAGTACTAAAAATCGTATCCCCAGCTTCGGCATCACCATGCTAACTCGCTAATGTGATGCGCAGAATGCGACTGTTGAAGGTGTCGGCGATGTACAGATGCCCGCTGTTATCGAACGCGATGCCCCAGGGCTTGTTTAGGAACCGGGGTCGTCCCTTCAGTCCGGGGCCTTCGCCTTTACCATCCCATACCATCGAGATAAGACCCGTCTCCAAATCAATAGCCCGGACGCAGTTGTTGGCAGTATCCGCGAGATACAAACGGCCGTCCGGCCCAAACTCCAAATCGCTCACGCCACTAATCTGCGCCCGCAACGCAAGGCCGCCGTCGCCGGAGAAGCCGTTCGTGCCAGTGCCCGCAACAGTTTCTATGACGTTACGGTCGAAATCTACGCGGCGGATGCGATAGTTCAAGCCATCTGCGATATAGAGAACACCGTTCGAGTCCATAGCAAGCGCGCCAGACGGGTTAGGATTCGGGCCTGCCTCGAAATTCAGCAGTGCCCGGCTGGGCGAACCACCGTCGCCGCTGAATCCCGCTTCGCCCGTACCCACAACCGTCGAGACTTCTCCCGACGAAGTAATCATTCTCACTCGCTGATTCCGCTGGTCGAGCACATACATATTGCCTTCGGCATCGAAGGCTAAACTCTTCGGCTGATTGAAATGAGTGTC
Organism: Chloroflexota bacterium; assembly: GCA_027625225.1. Taxonomy (GTDB): domain Bacteria; phylum Chloroflexota; class Dehalococcoidia; order Lucifugimonadales; family VGZR01; genus VGZR01. The sequence goes on from JAQBWG010000048.1 coordinate 4,656, forward strand.
TTCCAGTGAGGCATCGTCGCCGCCATACCCGGGAGTACTCCCGGCGATGAGTTTTACCAATCCCGTTTCAGGATCGAGACGGCGGAGTTTGTGGTTGTGCCACGCCGCAATATAAATGTACCCATCGGAGCCGAAGACCATGTCAGAAGGGTGATTTAGCCGGATGGTTTTTCCCGGCAAACCGGGTTCGAGTCTCTCGTCCGCGACGTCGTCCGGGCCATCACCGACGAAGTCGCCCACGATGGTTTCGACGGTGCCGTCCGGGTTCACTTTCCTGATGAGGTGATTATTCCAGTCAAGTATCCAGGGCGTACCGTCTGGGGCAAACTCCACATCAATAGGCCAATAGAATCGTGTTTCCGTCTTGTCCAGCGCATCGTCATTCAGTCCGGCGACACCGATGCCAGCCCAGATGCATGAATTGCCCGGCTCGTCCGTACACTTGGTTGTGGAGGCCTCACCGCAGGCAACAAAAGCGGCCAGTACGAACAATACAAGTATGCCTATTACAAACCGCTTCTTCAAATCTATCCCTTACCTAGCCTATGGAGTCGTTTCTCCCCCATCCGGCGGCCTGTAGACCATAATTCCGTCCACCAACGGTGGCGCAAGCACTTGGCCGCCCACCGCCCAAACTCCACCCTCGGAATCCACCCACACGCCGTGGAACGCTTCAACTATGTTAATCCCAGTGTCAACGCTCTTCCAGGCATTTCCATCCCGTCTCAGAACCGATCCATCTACCCCGACCGCATACCCTTCGCCGTTTCCGGTGAGATATACACCTATCGCATGAAGTGCTCCTGAAGGTGTTACGTCTTTCCAACCGTCTCCGATGTTTTCCACAAGAACCCCGCTCCCGAAACCGCCAACCGCCACGAAGCGCTCCGCGTCCGCATGTACCGTAAACAACGTACGGTCGGTCCCCGACGATGCTCGTTCAAAGCGCTGTCCGTCGTAGTGCAAAGCCACACCGCCGGTACCGACCATCCAGATATCTTCGGCACTTCTGCCAGTGAGCTTAAACAGCGAAGCATACTGCACTACATCCTGCGGAAAACCTTCAGCAGGCGACCACGTCCCGCCGTCGAAGTGCCACGCAAACGCGCCCGAACTGGCGTGTCCGCCCACGGCCCACAAATCGTTCTGAGCGGTCCCCCAGATGCCGTACACCGTCGCGGTGCTTGGTGTGGTCATCCGCTCGAATTCGCCGTCGTGAAAGCGAAGAATCATGCCGCCGCTGCCACCCATGAACACCGGCCCGCCCGGAAAGCCGAACACCCACCACAGGTCGCCCGACTGCCCGGTATCCATCCGCTGCCACTCAATCCCGTCGTAGTGGTACACCAGCGGGCCGACCTCGAGCCCGCCGTCCGCACCGACCGTACAGATGTCGTCCGGCCCTGTTCCCCACACCGACGCAAGCGCGCCGGGCAAGTCTTTGAGTACGACCTCCCAGTTCTCCTGCACAGGTTGTTCCGGCTCACTACCGTTGCACGCAGCCAGACCAAGCGCTAAAAAGAGCGCAACACCGAGAAGATACCGAACCCGCATCACACCACCGCAGCCCTACAATTTCGGATGGCCGAACGCTCCGAACGCCGTTTCGAGATACGCCGCCACAGCCAGTACAAGGTCTTCGCGCCAGGGCCGCGCGATTATCTGCACCCCGATGGGCAGCCCTTCCTTGGATGTTCCACCCCGTATTACAATGCCCGGCCAGCCGCTGATGTTGTATGCGTGGGTATAACTGTACGACTTGGGAAACCGGTCGTTGGCATGCCCGTGGAGCGATGTCGTGTGGACGTTCGGCGGCGCGATAATCACGTCGCAGTTTTCCATATACGAAAGCATCTGGCTACGATAGTCCTCCCACTTCGCCATCGTCCGTATGAACTGCGCTACCGACGGCGTGGAAGTCTTTTTTGCCAGGTCGAGCCGGAATTTTAGCAGCGGCGCGACTTCTTTCGTGCCCGCCTCTTCCAGAATCTTCCACGCGTTTTCCCCCGCGTCCCCGCCGCTCAGCGCCATATGCAACTCGGTTGCCTGTTCGATGCCCGTGGGGCGTCCCTCTTCCAGCGACTTCACCTTGCCTTCGAGATGCTTCACCGCCGCATGGACAACACCGGCCACATCCGCATCGGCCGCCATGATGCCATTGTCGGTATGAAACGCCACCCGCAGGGTCTTGAGGCTCACCCGCTTGTAGTCTCGCAACGGCATATTTACCGTCGTCGGATCGATGAAATCCTCACCGCTCATGATGGACAGCCCCATCGCCACGTCCTCCACCGACCTCGCCATCGGCCCCGGCTGCGTCAGCGCCGCGAATAGCCCTCCGAACGACGGCCAGTGCCCCGTGCGGGGAATGCGGCCCGTCGTCGGCTTCATCCCCACGATGCCCGTGCAGTGCGCCGGCCAGCGTATGCTGCCGCCCATGTCACTGCCGATGCCGAACGGCGAACCGCCCGCCGCGATGATGGAAGCCTCGCCGCCGCTGCTGCCTCCGGGTGTGCGATTCAAGTCCCAGGGGTTGTTCGTCCGGCCATACACCACGTTGTCACACTCGACGCCGAAGCTGATTTCGGGCGTGTTCGTCCTGCCTAGGATGACCGCGCCCGCAGCCTTGAGTCGCGCGACGATGGTCGCGTCTTTCTCGGGGATGTAGTTGGCACGACCCTTCGTACCGCCGGTGCTGGGCATACCCGCCGCCTCGAACGCGTCCTTGATAGTGATGGGAACGCCGTGCAGCGGGCCGCGTACCTTCCCCGCCATCAGTTCCGTATCGCGGCGACGGGCCTCCTGGCGTTTCAGATAGCCGTCCTCCTGCCACACCACCGCGTTCAGCTTGGGGTTCACCTCGGCGATGCGCTTGAGATGCGCATCCACCACGTCTTCAGAGCAAACCTCTTTATCGCGAATAGCGTTCGCAAGCTCGGTCGCCGTCGAATAGATAATGTCTTTCACGTTCGGTTCTCCTTTTGAAAACCTTACTTTTGATACAGCAGCTTGCCGTCCACGTACGTCTGTTGCACCTCGATATCCAACATATACGAAGGATCGACCGCCGTCGGGTCGTGGCTCCACACCGCCATGTCCGCGCGCTTGCCCACCTCAATCGACCCGACCTCCGTCTCACGGAACATAGCCGCCGCGGAGCCCATCGTGTACATCTTCAGACCGTCGTATGCACTGATGGCCTGCTGCGGGGCAATCGTCTGGCCGGTGGATATCTGCTTCCGGCTGGTAAGCGCGTGCAAACCGAGTCGAGGGTCGACCGGCGCACATGGATAGTCGGAACCACAGGCCATGGGTATACCTGCTGCCAGCAGGTCGGCGATGGGATACTCATCCGCATCTATACCTGTATCCGCCTTGTGTGTAGTGAAAAACTCGCCGATGGTGGACAGGAACGCGGGCTGATGCGACACGATGATGCCCAGCGACTTCACCCGCTTTATCTGTGCCTTACTGGGAAACGTCAAGTGTTCGATACGGAACCGCGGGTCCGACTTCGGCTTCTTCTTCAACGCCTTCTCGAACGAGTTCAACGCCTGGTCGATAGCCCACTCTCCGATGCAATGGATAGCGACCTGGAAGTCGCGCTCGTGGGCGTCCATCACCAGCTTGTCCGCCTCTTCCTGATTGTAGTACCGGTGGCCGTAATGCTCGGCATGGCCGTCCGGGAAGTGCTTCACGTTCGCGCCGTCCGGATACACCGGGTCCATGAACACCTTCATAGTGCCGCCGCGCAGCCGGTCGGACACGTTGTCCTTGGTGTACTTGCCCTTCGACATCGCCGTCGGCGCATCGAAGAACCCGTCTCCGCCCCGCATCTGGTGCATGACGATGGGCAGTTTCTTCTTCTTGTCCGCGATGCGGTACATCAACGCCGTCTCCGGCGTCACCAACGCGTCACCCACACTCGTGATGCCAAGCGCCAGGTGTTTCATACAGTTGCGATGTACCAGGTCGGCGATAACATCCTCGCCGTACACCTCAATCATCGCCTGCGTCGCCAGCCTGTGCACCGGATTCATCGCCTTCTCAAGCAGCGTGCCGTCCGGCTGACCGTCCGCATCCTTCATAATCCAGCCCGTCGTCGGGTCGGGCGTATTTCCATCGATAGAAGCCAGCTTCAGCGCGGACGAATTGGCGTACGCCGCGTGCCAGTAATGGTCGATGATGCACACCGGGTTGTTCGGCGCCACCTCGTCCAGTTCCTGTCGTGTGATTCGACGCATGGAACCCCACGTCATCCACTCGAACCCGTACGCCAGTATCCACTGCCCTTTCGGAGCAGCCGAAGCAGCGCCCGCGATAGCGTCCAGCACCTCTTTGATGCTGCGCAACGGCGGCATGTGAACGTCCACCGCGACCGGCGCGAGCGATGTCATCCCGAAGTGATTGTGCGGGTCGATGATGCCCGGTGTAACCGTCCGGCCAACCAGGTTGACCACCTTCGTCTTCTCACCCGCCATCTTGGCTATCTGTGCGCTCGTCCCTACCGCCTTGATTTTCCCGCCATCCACCGCCAGCGCCTGCGCACGCTTGTTTTGCTTATTCATGGTCAGGACGTTTCCGCCCAGCAACACTAAGTCCATAACGCACTCCTCATTCTGTATTCTGTGCCCAACTCATTACAGGCTTGGAACAACGCTCAAACCCCAGGCGATGCGAGTGTATTCCTGCCCTTACAACGCGTCAAGGCGCGCCCATGATGGCACCGCTATTTGTGGACACGGCCAGCTAGCTTTGTCTATAATATGCAGGTAACCCGAGACTCGCCCCCCAGCCTATAGGCGGTTGCCTTTTGCTATTATGGGGGCGTCATCGCGCAGAGGTGGTGGAACTGGCAGACACGCAGCGTTGAGGGCGCTGTGGCCGATAAGGCCTTGGGAGTTCGAGTCTCCCTCTCTGCACCAATCCCTTCGGGGCGACGTAGCCAAGTGGTCTAAGGCGGGGGTCTGCAAAACCCCTATTCGGCGGTTCGAATCCGC
>JAQBWG010000049.1 GCA_027625225.1 Chloroflexota bacterium
GGCCATATCGTTGAATAGGGCTTTCTTAACATCATTTCCCTCCCCGCCTTCAAAGATGTCCCGTTCCTGCTTGAGGTGCCTGGCTTCGACGGCAAAGGGCCGGATCAAAAAAACGTTGACCTCTTGAAATCCGTCCGCGCGAAGGCCGGAGGCACGAACTAAACTTGGCGGAACGTCCGACCCGGGAACGACAACGCCAGTACCGACGGTATTTCCAGGCTGAGCTTGAGATGGCTGCGTTGTACAAGGCGCTTGCCGACAGGGCAAACGACGGCCATCGGCGGCAAGTTCTAAACGAACTGGCTACATGGGAAGTCCGTCATGCCGCCAAATGGGCCGAGAAGCTTGGAATCCCAATTCCTCAACATCCCCCAACTCGCCTGACCCTGCGACACCGCATCCTTCTACTAGCCGCCGATGTTGTGGGTTTGCGAAGGGTACTCCCATTTTTGTTGAGAGGCGAGGCGGATGAGATTCGGGCATATTCCAAAGACCCGGAGGCTAGCGAGCTCATTCCCGAAGAACGGCGTCACGCCGGTATGCTGCGGAAGCTTTTCGGTGAGGGCCGAGGTTCGCAGGTCGCGGCGTTCGAACCCCGCCAGATTGTAAGTGGTTCTGCTGTGCGCGCAGCGGTTCTGGGCGTGAACGACGGATTGGTCTCGAACTTCAGCCTCGTTATGGGTGTGGCAGGAGCGAGCACGAATTCGGACTTCATCCTCCTCGCGGGCGTGGCAGGTCTTCTGGCAGGGGCGTTTTCGATGGCTGCGGGAGAGTATGTGTCGGTGCGTTCCCAGCGTGACCTCTACGAGAATCAGATAGATATTGAAAGAGCGGAACTCGAAGAGTTCCCCGGAGACGAAGAACAAGAGCTAACGCTCATTTACGAAGCAAAAGGACTTTCCAAAGAATCGGCTGCGCAGGTTGCCAAGCACTTGATGACCAACCCGCAGGTCGCTTTGGATATCATGGTGCGGGAAAAGCATGGCCTCGACCTGGATGAGGTCGGTTCTCCCTGGACAGCGGCGGGCAGCTCTTTTGTGGCATTCTGCCTTGGTGCAATCGTGCCCATCCTCCCATTCATGCTCGGTGGCATGGGACAGGTCGCGGTTGGCACAAGCGCTGCAGCCAGCGGCCTCGCCCTCGTGGTAGTCGGCGGCTCACTCGCATACTTTTCCAACCGGAATGTAGCCTGGGGCTCACTCCGCATGCTGCTTGCGGGAGGCGCAGCCGCTGCCGTGACCTACGGCGTCGGCAGCCTGATCGGTACTACTATCACCTAGAGACTACGGCTTGAAGACCGCCTGCACACGGTTGTCCGGCTTCATAAGGTCTTCGAACACCGCCTGGATGTTATCCAGCGGCTGAACTTCCGAATTGCTGATAAGTGGCTCCATGGTGATGGCGCCCGACGACATCATCGCCAGCGTCGCCTGAAAATCCTCGTCCAGCGCGCCCAGAGTCGTCACCAGTTCGACCTCCATCGTCACCCAGTCAATAGGACTCACCGTCACCGAATCCTAGGACAGCGCGATGAGCACCACTCGTCCGTGACGCCGCACGGAATGCAACGCCTGTTGAAGCGTCGGAGGAGCGGCGGCACACTCCAGAATGATGTGCGGGCCGTAGCCTCCCGTGAGCGCGTGGAGTCGCGATACAGGGTTGTGGGGTCTATTATTTCATCTGCACCCAGCTTGGCTGCTGCTTTGGCCCGTATAGGTGTCGGTTCCACCACGAAGACTTTGCGTGCGCCGGATGCTTTGGCTATTTGTAAACAGAACAGACCGATAGGCCCTGCGCCGTATATCGCAACGAAGTCACCCGGCTTCATGCCGGAGCGGCGTACCGTGCGCATGGAATTAGCCGCCGGTTCGCACAGCGCAGCTTCAAGATCGGTGACATTATCCGGAGTTGGAAGTGGCGCCCATTCCTCCATGACATACTTCTCGGCGTATCCTTGCGGCTGCGGTATCGTGAATCCGTCCTTTCTAAAATCGAGCCGGGGCATGGTAAATGCCGGAGACAACATTCCCTTAGGATGCGTTCCGCCTCCGCCGACAATACGGTCGCCCTTCTTCCATCGGGTCACACCGTCGCCTAAAATGGATATCACTCCACTGATTTCGTGTCCCATGATGGTTCCGGGCGGCACCTTGTCGTGCTGAAAACCATGCACGTCAGTGCCGCAAACACCGGCATAGCTAATGTCAATTTGAACTTGACCGGGGCCGGGCAGCGGGTCGGGTACCTCTTCAACGCTAAACCTCTGGTTCCCCTGATAGATAGCTGCTTTCATCCGTCCCCTCCACTAATGCTGAATGTTCGGGATGCTATCTCCGGTGTTCGGATGTGTCAATGTCGTTGACCCGCTACACACCCATTGCTAGACTGTGTTTGTGAACGACGCCACAAGCAATCCCATACCGATTCTTGAAACCCGTGATGAGTGGGCGAAATACTTCGAGGCTAACTGGCTTCGTCACCTGAACGAGACCGGCGAAGCCGACTGGGACCTGTATGAGACTACGGTCAACAAGACGGCCCCGCCCGGCCCTGGCATAGACCTGTCCAAAAGCCGCCTGGTTCTCATCACGTCCTCCGGTGCGTATCTCAAGGGGGAGCAGGAACGGTTCGACGCCGAGAACCTGTACGGCGATCAATCCCTGCGTATCTTCCCTTCGTCTACTCCGCTGGAAGAGTTGGAATTTGCTCAGGACCATTACGACCACAAGCACAGAAAAGCTGACCCGCAGGTGCTCGTCCCGCTGCGGCACCTTGAAGACATGATGTCCGAGGGCATCATCGGCGAGTTGGCTCCCAACGTTATCAGTTTCAGCGGTTATCAGGCCGATGTTCGGGACGTGGCGGACGCTATCGCACCGGCCATGCTCAAAGCGATACAAGCGGAGAAAGCCGATGGGGCGCTGCTCGTTCCTTCGTGACCACTTTGTTGTCAGTCCGTCGGACTGCTTGCACGGCATCTTGAACAAAATGGCATCGCCACAACCATCACCAGTTGGAATGCTGGAATCACGCGCAAAACGATGCCCCCGCGCACGACGTTTACCCGCCTCACAGATGGTATGACGTTGGGGCATCCGCACGATAACGAACAGCAGCGCAGGATTCTTGAGGCGACGCTGGGGCTGTTGGGAAATGATGCCCCTGTGCGTCCCCTAAAATTGGACGAGAAGTGATGTGCGAATGAGCCAAGACCAAGAGATTCTTGTCGCATTGAGCAGCCTCGCCGAAGTACAGGAGTGCCCGAATTGCAGCACGCGGATTCGGTACGGCGATTTGGACTGTCCTCACTGTGGCTACGATTTGGACGACCAGCAACATGCGTGGGCGGAACGGCTTATCGAACGGCTTCGTGAGGCGCGCGAAGAGGTTTAGTCTTTCACTGTCGTCTGGCTAGTCGCAGATTTTTTCCAACGGGAGCGCCGGTAGTTGCGCAGGGTCACTATGGCGAGAGTCAGTACTGTTATCGGAATCACGAACCAGAGCATCACGAAGTTGAACGGTTCCGATGCGTCATGGTCGGTGGCGGCGAGGACGAGGTAAAGCAGGTAGGCGGCGTAATAGCCGAGGAACACGATGCCTTCCCAACGCGATACCCGGTAACCGTTGAAGAAGATGGGCAGGCAGGCCACGGTGATGGCGACCATGATGGGCAGGTCGAACTGCAAAATGGAGCGGTGTACTTCCAGTCCGGAACCGGTGGCGGCAAGGCTGCTTAACCCCAGAACTCCGAATGTGTTGAATATATTGCTGCCTATGACGTTGCCCACGGCGATGTCCCGTTGGCCTTTCATGGCTGCAAGCACGGATGTGGCGACTTCGGGTAATGATGTCCCGATGGCGACTATGGTGATGCCTATGAGGAATTCGCTGAGACCAAGCACCCGTGCAGCCTCCGAGGCGCCGCTAACGAGCCATCGCGACCCGAAGACCATCACCGCAAGTCCGGCGGCAAGCATCACTATGTCAATGGCTAGCTGACGTCTTCCGCTTGGTTCCTTAATTCCGAACTCTTTCTCATATTGCTGTTCGACGTGAGGCGGCTCGCTACGCGCCTGCTTGAACTGGAAGGCGATGTAGGCCAGGAGGGCGATGGTGAGGATGACCCCGTCAATGCGGCCCAGGCGACCGTCCAGCGACATGAGGACGATGAGGATGGCGGCCCCAATCATGATGGGGACTTCGATGCGTACCAGACGCTGGGCGACGATGAGCGGAGTGATAACGGCGGCAATGCCCAGGATGAGCAGGATGTTGGCGACGTTGCTGCCGATGACGTTGCCAAGGGTTACGTCGGCTTTTCCAGTAGCGGCGGCGGCAACGCTGACGGCGATTTCGGGCGAACTGGTGCCGAGCGCGACGATGGTGAGGCCGATTACGAGCGGGGACAGTCCGAAATGGGCGGCGAGGCGTGATGCGCCTCGAACGAGTCCTTCGGCTCCAACCAGGAGCAGCACGAGACCGCCGAGGAGTTGCAGGTAGTGTATAGCTTCCATGAGAAGTCTATGTTACTGCGAAAGCGATGAGTTGTTGCCTTGGAGAAAGAGCTATTTTCTCCACGATGCCAGGGCGAGTTGCCGCGAAGTTGCGTCTTTGAAGGTTAAGCCGCCGTCAGTTGACACCAGCAGTTCGTCTATGGCCTGTCGTAGACGCTTGTCTTTGTCGCTACTGGGTGCGACATACAGCCGGAAACGGAGGTCGTGCAGGGCTTCGTCGAGGTCATCGTAGACGGGCGCAGACATTCTTTCCAGCATCTCCAGGTCGGGGTAGAAGCCCAGTTCCCATAGGATGGGCATGAGTTCTTTGAGGGCGGGTAGGGTGATGCGTTCTTCGCCGTGGACTGCTTTCCAGAAGTGCGAGTGGTGCGACTGAGGAGCGTCGAGGAACATTACGATGAGTACGGATTTTTTGGCATGGGCATCGAGTTTGCGGACGAACGTCTCGATGTCTTCGACTCCATAGAGTACATGGGCACAGAGGACGAAATCGGCGGGGTCGACGCGGGCGTTCTCCCACGATGCGGCGTGGGCTTTTACGTTGCGGATGTTGGCCTCTCCGGCGGCAATACGGAGCTGCTCAAGCATGGAGTCGGACGGCTCGGCGACGGTGACGTGTTCGCATTTGAGGGCGAGAGGTAGGGCGAGACGGCCAGCGCCTCCGCCAACGTCGAGAACTGTCGAGTCGGGCTGCACTTCGCGGAGCAGACGGTTCACGAGGGAGTCGTCAGTGCGACGCGGGTCGGCGCGGAACTTATTGGCTATGGGCTTCCAGAAGTCTTCTTCTTTGGCTTTGCCCATCTGGTCGCGGGCCGCCTCGGACTGGGCATGGTGTTGGCGCACCCGCTCGCCCCAGACGGATGCCAGTGTATGGCTGTTCGACACGATTAGTCTTTCGCCTTGCCGCGTCGCAGTGCGCGGCCGGGGAGTGCGTTGGTGTGTTTGCCGTGGTCTACGACGATGGTGCCGTTGACGATGACGTAGTCGATGCCGGTGGAGTATTCCTTGCGTTTGAGACGGGTCGTATGCGCCTGGATGGTATCTGCGTCGAAGACCACGATGTCGGCTTTCATGCCGTCGTGGAGCAGGCCGCGGTCGGGAATGCCGAGGCGTTGAGCAGGATATGAGGTCATCTTGCGGATGGCCTCGGGGAGGGACAACAGCTTCTCGTTCCTCACGTATTTGCCAAGTATGTAAGGAAACGTGCCGTAAGCCAACTCGGGAGGATAGTCGCCGATGAGCAGGGCGTCGCTGCCAACCATCTGAAGCGGGTCGGCCACGAAATCTCCCATCATCAGGGGGTCTACGCTTAGGGCGTGCCACGATATCCGCAGGTTTTCGTCAAGGAGCAGGTCGCAAACGGCCTCGGCGGGAGGTTTCTTCAGTATTTCGGCCGCTTCCGCGACCGATTTACCTTCGAACTTTTTGTTATGGGGTTTGTCGAAGTAGGTCATGAGGGTTCCTTCCCAGGGAGCCCAGAGCGTGGCCATTTCCGCATGGATGCGTTTTCGTGTTTCAGGAGACTTCAAACGCTCCAGAATCTTCGGAGGGCCGCCGGCCTGCGACCAGTGGGGGAGGAACTGGGTGAGGCGGGTGCCTGCGTACGCATAGGGGAAGTTGTCGAACGTTACGTCGAGACCTTTGTCACGCTCTTCGTACACCATACGCAACAGCGCGCGACTTCCGCCGGAGTAGTGGCTTGCCGGTAGCAGGTGGGTGATGTGGATGGGAATACCACTGCGATGGCCGATTTCCAGCGCTTCTTTGAACGGGTCGAAGTAGCGGTCGCCGAGGAGGTAGCGGACGTGGGTGTGGTAGATACCACCCAGACGCGCGCCCTCTTTAGACAGTTCGACCAGTTCGTCGGTGTCGGCGTAGGAGCCGGGCGGGTAGTCGAGGCCGGTGGACATGCCGACGGCGCCCTCTTCCATGGCCTCGCGGAGTATGGCCTTCTGGTCGGCCATCTCTTTTTTGGTGGGCTTGCGGTCGTCCCAGCCCATGGCGTTGATGCGGATGGGGGAGTTCCCGACAACGTAGGCCATGTTGACGGCAATCTTTCGGTCGTAGGCGTTGAGGTATTCGGTGACGGTAGACCAGTCGGCTTTGATGTCGGGTGCGCCTTCGAGGCCGGAGTTCATAGTGATGAACCAGTCGAGGTCCTGCTGCTTACGGAAGGGCGCGTAGGAGTTACCGTCGATGCCGTAGAGTTCGGTGGTGATGCCCTGGTGGACCTTGGCATAGTGCTTGGGGTCGCTGAGGACGATGAGCGCGGAGTGGGCGTGGACGTCGATGAAGCCGGGGGTGACGACGCGTCCCTTGGCGTCGATGACTTTCCTTGCTTTCTTCTCCAGCTCGGAGACGTCGCCGCGGTGGATGGAAACGGTATCGCCGGAGACTCCGACGGCGGCGTAGAAGCCGGGGTTGGCGGAGCCGTCGATAACCATTCCGCCTTTGATTAGCAAGTCCAGCATGGAGTTCTCCTCGTTTCAGCTAAAGACTGTCTTTTAGTCTTTCGTCTTGCCCCGCCGGAGTGCGCGGCCAGGCAAGGCGTTGGTGTGCTTGCCATGGTCGACGACTATCTGGCCGTTGACTATGACGTAGTCGATGCCGGTGGACGGCTGGTGCGGCTTGTAGCGGGTCGCGGGCGCCTCGATGTTGTCGGCGTCGAAGACCACGATGTCGGCCTTCATGCCGTCGCGAAGCAGGCCGCGGTCGGGGATGCCGAGGCGCTGAGCGGGGAAGGATGTCATCTTGCGAATGGCCTCGGGCAGGGTCATCTTGCGCTCGCGGCGGACGTGGCTGGCGAGGATGATGGGGAAGGTGCCGTACATCATGGGGTTGGGGAAGTCGCCGAGGAGCAGGGCGTCGCTGCCGACCATCTGCAGGGGATGGGTGACGAAGTCGCTGAGCGATTCGGGGTCGAGGTCGTCAGCTGTCCAGGAGGTCTGCAGGTCTTCCTCCACGAGCAGGTCGCAGATGGCGTCGGCGATGCTTTGCTTGCGCATCTCCGCGATGTCGGTGACGGAGCGGCCCTCGTACTTCTTGTTGTGCGGGTGCTTGAAGTAGGTAAGCCAGACGCGATCCCACTCGAAGCGGTCATGGTCGAAGTCTTTGCGGATGCGCTCACGCGCTTCGGGAGATTTGAGGCGTTCGATGAGTTTCATGGGGCCGCCGTCCTGGCTCCAGTGGGGCAGAAAGATGATGAGCCGGGTAGCGCCGTAGGGGTAGGGGAAGCAGTCGAAGGTCACGTCCATGCCCTGGTCGCGGGAGGATTCGACGAGGTCGAGATGGGCGCGCGAACTCTTAAAGTTCCAGTTGCCAAGCAGGTGGGTGATGTGGATGGGCGAGTCGCTGCGTTTGCCTATCTCGATGGCTTCCTTGAAGGGGTCGAGGTGCTTATCGCCGAGCAGGTAGCGAACGTGGGTGTGGTAGAAGCCGCCGAGCTTGGTGAGCTCCTTGGAAAGCTCGACGAGTTCGTCGGTGTCGGCATAGGCACCGGGCGGGTAGTCGAGTCCAGTGGACATGCCGACGGCACCCTCTTGCATCGCCTCGCGGAGGATGGCCTTCTGGTTGTCCATCTCCTTTTTGGTGGGCTTGCGGTCGTCCCAGCCCATGGCGTTGATGCGGATGGGAGAGTTGCCGATGATGTATGCGACGTTGACGGCGACCTTGCGGTCGTAGGTGTTCAGGTATTCGGTGACGGTGGCCCAATCGGCGGTGATGTCGGGCGCGCCCTCGAGTCCGGAGTTCATGGTGATAAACCAGTCGAGGTCTTGTTGCTTGCGGAAGGGGGCGTAGGAGTTGCCGTCGATGCCGTAGAGCTCGGTGGTGACGCCCTGGTGGACTTTGGCGTAGTGAAGGGGGTCGGCGAGAATCATGAGCGCGGAGTGGGCGTGGACGTCGATGAAGCCGGGAGTGACGACGCGCCCCTTCGCATCGAGCACTTTCTTGGCTTTCTTTTCGAGTTCGGAGACGTCGCCACGGTGGATGGAGACGGTGTCGCCGGAGACGCCGACGGCGGCGTAGAAGCCGGGGCTGGCGGAGCCGTCGATGACCATTCCGCCCTTAATCAACAAGTCCAGCATGGGAATCCTCCTCGCACGGGTCTTGAGGCGGTACTTTATATCTTGCTGCCGACCTTGTCCATGAAGTGCTCGGCGGTGTCGCAAATCTGGTCGGCGTCGGCTCCGGCGTAGATGAAGAAGATGTTGTCGACGCCGATGTCCTGGTAGGACTTGAGGTCGCCGAGGACTTGCTGCGGGCTGCCGGTGAACTGCTTACGGCGGCCGTTCTCCTTCACTTCGCCGAGCTTGGCGTCGTACACACCGGCGTGGTAGGTGATGGTGAGCCTGGAGGCGTCGCGACCTGCCTTGCGAGCTTCGGCGTCCAGTTCGGCAAGGCGACTCTTCATTTCGGTGGGCGTAACGATGGGGAAGGACTGGCTGTAGCTGATGGGGTACCAGCCGTCGCCCAGTGTGGCGGCGCGGCGGACGGCGGCGGGGCTTTCGCCACCGATCCAGATGGGCGGATGCGGTTTCTGGACGGGCTTGGGCTCGAAGGCGAGGTCGGAAAATTGCACGTAGTCGCCGTCGAAGGACGGGTCGGGGGATGTCCACAGTTCTTTGAAGGCGCGGAGGTATTCGTTGGTGACTTTGCCGCGCTTGTGGAAGTCTTCTGCTCCGACGGCCTGGAACTCTTCTTTCATCCAGCCCGCCCCAGCGCCGAGGACGAGGCGGCCTTTGGACAGGATGTCTATGGTGGAGAGAATCTTGGCCGTGAAGACGGCGGGACGGTAGGGGACGACCATGACGGAGGTGAGGAGTTTCACCTGTGAGGTGTGAGCGGCGAGATGGCTGATGAGGGTGAGCTGTTCGAGGTAGTTCTCGGCGCCGGGCAGCTTTTTGCCAGGGCTGTAGGGGTACGGCGAGTCCACGGTGCGGGGGTAGACGATGTGGTCGCTGAAGTAGAGGTAGCCGTAGCCGAGTTCTTCGCCACGCTTGGCCATGCGCACGGTGTTTTCGGGGTTGGCCAACGGCCCCTGGGTGGGTACGTCGAATCCGAATTGCATCCCCACTACTTCTCCAGGGAGGATTTGAGCGCTAGGAGATCTTTCTTGAGTTGTCTACTCAT
>JAQBWG010000050.1 GCA_027625225.1 Chloroflexota bacterium
ATTCGGCCGGATACACCGACGTCGTACTCAGGTGCACCACCGGAACTTCCGGCCACTTCCGCTGCACCATTTTCGTCGCGTCGGCGTAAGGATGGGCCAACCTACCGTTCGCATTGTACACAGGGGGTACCGAATCCAGCACGAGGTTTATGGAGCTTCGATTCGCGAATTCTTGCAGTCCCTCGGGCGTCACCACCTTGAAGCCCGCATTGCGGAGAGCGAACGACTCCCGCGACAGAAACACCACCTCGCACTCGCCCACCAGCCGCCTCGCCATCGCCTTCCCCGTATAGCTCCCACCTAGACACAATACCCTCATACTTCCAGCGTACCTCTAATCAACATATCCCACCACCTTGATTGTCATTCTGAGCGCCGCGAAGAATCTCAACCGTCCTTTAATGAACCGGCTTCTACGTGTAGCCACCGTACTTTCTGCCGCGGAAGCGCGTCCTGGGGTGCAGGGTTTAACCCTGCATACCCAAAATCCGCTTCGCATTGGTGAACAGCACCTTCTCCCGCACGCTCGCCTTCCACGGCAACGACGCCCCGTCGCGCAGCCACCTGTCCGGCGGCATGTAGGGATAGTCCGACCCGAACACCACCTTATCCTGCAACCGCGAGCCCGTCTCCTTCACCAACGACTCTGGCAAATACTTCGGCGACCACCCCGACAGGTCGATGTGCGCATTCGGCTTGTGCAGCGCCACCGCTATCTGCTCCTCCGTCCACGGCCACCCCGCGTGGGCCATGATGATCGTCAGGTTCGGAAAGTCCGCCGCCACGTCGTCCATATAGGGAATCGGTGCACTGTGCTTCAGCTTCAGCCCGCCACCACCCGGCATCCCCACGCCCGACGCCGCGAACCCGCTGTGGAACAGCACCGGCACCCCCAGCGACGAACACGTCTCGTAGATGGGATAGAACCGCTCGTCGTTCGGATAGAACACCTGCTGCACCGGATGCAGCTTCAGCCCGCGCAGCCCAAGCGTCTTCACCGACCGCTCAATCTCCGCCACCGCGTTCTCGCGCCACGGGTCGACCGACGCGAACCCCGTGAACTGCTCCGGATACTTCTTCACGATGCTCGCAACATAGTCGTTCGAGTCCGGCTTCTCCCCGCTCGTTGTCTCGTAGTCGATGGAGAACACCACCCCGAAGATGTCCCAGTCCCTGTACCGCTTCGCCATCCTCTCCACATCAGGCGGCTCCTCCTCCAGACGGAAATGCCGCCGCAGACTCTCATCTATCTTCGGCTCCGGCAAACCCGGCTCCCTCGGCACATGCACATGAAAATCTATCGCTTTAATCGCCAAACTCCTTACTTAACGTAACGAAGCACAATCGTTTCAGTTTGCTGCCGCATCCCGTATCGCCCGTACATTCCGTCCCGGCGTCTCGCCCGGATACGTGCAGCCCGACCCCAGCATCCACCCCCGCGACCCCATCGCCACCCGCATCCCCCGCACCTCGCCCGCAAGCTCCGTTGTCTTCCCCTGCACCAGCGCGTCCTGATGCGGGATACCCCCCGCAACCGCCTTGCCCTTGACCAGCGCCTTCCCCTCGGCCAGGCTGGGATTGCCCTTACCCCGCGCGTCCCAGTTGAACACCTGCACCGGATAGTCCGCCAGCAGGTCGAGGTAGTTCTCGTCCTTGCACACGTGCAGCATGTGGATGCCGCCCTTTGGCAGCCTCTTCAGCAGCGCCAGATCAGTCGGACGCGCCACCTTCGTGTACTCCTCCTTTGACATCGCTTTCGCGTTCGACCACACCGTCGCCGCGTAGAACAGCCCCACCGCGCCGCGCTCCATGCACGCCTTCGAATACCGCACGAACGTCTCCGTCACCACCTCCAGTGCGTGCTTCACCTTGTCCGGATGCTCCCGCACGTCCCGCATGAACGCCGCGTCCGACTTCGCCAACCGACTCGCAATCGAGAATGGCGTGAACACCGTCGCCAGTATCGGAATCTCACCCTTGAGGCCCTTAGACACCGTCTCCAGCGCCTTCAGATGGTCGCCCAGCACCTCCTTGTCGGGAGGCAACGGCTCCAACCGCGTCCAGTCCGCAGGCGACTTCACCGGCGTGGAAACCACCTTCGGCTGACTGTCCCCCGTGTACCGCAGCTTCACCCCCCAGTCCTCCACGTGGTACGACGCCCGCGGGTTGAACTTCATATAGTCCCAGTCGTACTTCTTCTGGAACGCCACCATCGCCTGCGCCAGACCCCGCGTCGTCTGCTCCTTCGCGAAAAAGTGCCGCCACATGCTGACGGGAACCCTGTCCACCTCGTCACCTCTCACCGCCGCCTCGAACCGCTCCCTGTGCGTCATACCCTTAGTCATATATCACCTCACATATCGTGTTGACACGCATACCATACACCCGCCTACACCGCCCGTCATATATACTCTTCTCACCAACCACAGGGAGCAAGCCATGACAGCTAAACTCGACGGAAAAGTCTCCTTCGTCACCGGGGCCGCCTCCGGACTCGGACGCGCCACTGCCATCCGCTACGCCAGTGAAGGAAGCAAAATAGCCGTCTCCGACCTCAACCAGGCCGGCGGCGAAGAAACCGTCGCCAGCATCAAGGCCGCCGGAGGCGACGCCTTCTTCGTCAAGGCCGACGTCACCAGAGAGGCCGATGTCAAGGCTGCTGTGGACGCCACCCTCAAGAACTACGGCCGCCTCGACGTCCTTGCCGCCTGTGCCGGCATCGCCCACGACACCAAGCCCATCACCGACTTCACCGTCGACGAATGGGAAAAGGTCATGGCCGTCAACGTCCGCGGCGTCTTCCTCTCCGCCAAGCACTCCATCCCGCACATGCAAAAACAGGGCGGCGGCAAAATCGTCGTTATCGTCTCCGACTCCGCCTTCGTCGCCGGAGAAGGACAGACCGCCTACTGCGCCTCCAAGGGCGCTGCCCTGCTGCTCGTCCGCGCTCTCTCCGTGGACTGCGCCAAGCTCGGCATCCGCGTCAACTGCGTCTGCCCTTCCATCGCCGACACCCCCATGGTTCGCGACTATCTCGGCGCCAAACCCGGCGAAAGCCTTACCCAATACGACATCCCCGACTTCAACACCCCCGAGCAGATAGCCGGACACATGCTCTTCCTCGCCTCCGACGACTCTGCCAACATGAACGGACAGTCCCTCGTCGTAGACTTCGGCGGCCTCGCCAAGTCCACCTTCCCGTTTTGATAAGAATTTCAACAGCGCCCTATTCGCGCCCTTCAAGGAGAACATATCCGTGATCGTCATTCGCAAAAACGAACCCCCCGGCAACTTCGTCGAGCAATACACCTATGTGCAAAGCCGCAGCTTCCTCGCCAAAGCCATCATGCCCATCACCCGCCGCCTTCGTGCGGTGCAGGCCGAGCGCTACATGCCCAAAACTATGAAACGGCACATAGACGTCGGCTGTGGTGACGGATACTTTCTGAAACGCTCCTGGGCTGACGAACGCCACGGCCACGACGAACTCTACGGCGACAAGCTCTCCGACCTGTCTCAGTTCCCCGACAACCATTTCGACTGCGTCACCCTGCTCGCGGTGCTAGAGCACTTCGATGACCCCGACATCGTGCGCACCGAAGTCTTCCGCATATTGAAGCCCAAAGGCCGCCTTATCATGACCACGCCCCGCAAAGCCGCCCACGGCCTCATCAGCATGTACTCCACCTCGGTCGGACACGAGCACAAGCACTACTACGACAAACGATCACTGGATGCCCTCGCCTCCGGCCTCTACACCTTTGTAGACTACCGAACCTTCCTGTTCGGCATGAACCAGGTGGTGTGCTTCGAAAAACCTTAGCCCAAAACACCTGCCCCAACTCCAATCCGCCCTCCTCGACTGGTACGACGCACAAAAGCGCGACCTCCCCTGGCGCGCAACGGAAAACCCCTACGCCAAGCTCGTCGCCGAAGTCATGCTCCAGCAGACCCAGGTCGACCGCGTCATCCCCAAGTACCGCGACTTCCTCGAACGCTTCCCGTCCTTTGAAGCGCTGGCAGAAGCGCCCCGTGCCGACGTCATCCGCGCCTGGTCCGGCCTCGGCTACAACACGCGTGCCGTCCGCCTCCACGACATCGCCCAACGCGTCGTCGCCGAGCACAACGGCCAGCTCCCTTCCGACTCGGAAACCCTCCGCACCTTCAAGGGGCTCGGCTCCTACACAGTCGCCGCACTCGCCTCCTTCGCCTTCGGGCAGGACGCCGCCGTGGTCGACACCAACGTCCGCCGTGTCCTCACCCGCCTCTTCGGACACGCTGAGCGCCCGACGCCCAGACAGCTAGACGGCCTCGCCCACTCCCTGCTCCCATCCGGAAAATCCCCCGACTGGAACCAGGCCATGATGGATCTCGGCGCCACCATCTGCGTTTCAAAACCGCGATGTGACGCCTGCCCCATCGAATCCCACTGCGCCTCCGCACCTCGGTTCAAGCAAACCTCTGACGCAATCGCCGAGCAGCGCGCCGCCTACGCCCCGCCCAAACAGCCCGCCTTCGAAGGCTCCACCCGCTATTACCGCGGCCGCATCGTCGAGGCCCTCCGCCTCGCTCCCAACGGCCTCACCCTCGACCAGCTCCACGACCTCGTCCACCCCGACGCCGATTTCGCCGAATTCCTTCCACTCGCCGAGAGCCTGGAGAAAGACGGCCTGTTGGACATCTTCAAGCACCCCAAAGGCAGCATCGGGGCATCCACCGTGCAGCTCCCCTAACATCATCACCGCAACCTCGTCACCCGTCGGTGGCATCGTGTAACATACCCGCGAGCAACATCAGGGCATCCGCCCGCTAGAACGAGGAGACCACGATGAAACTCGGATTCTTCACCATGCCCTTGCACCCGCCCGGTGCCGACCCTGCCCAGACCTACGACGACGACCTCGAACAACTCGTTACCCTGGACAAGCTCGGCTATCAGGAGGCCTGGATAGGCGAACACTTCACCACCGTATGGGAGAACATCCCCGCGCCCGACCTGTTCATCGCCAAGGCCCTCGCTCTCACCGAAAACATCCGTCTCGGCACCGGCGTCACCTGCATGCCCAACCACAACCCCTTCATGATTGCCCACCGCATCGCCCAGCTCGACAACATGTCCAAAGGCCGTATCAACTGGGGCGTCGGCTCCGGCGGCTTCCCCGGCGACTTCGAGGTCTTCGGCTACGACATCGCCAAAGGCGAGTATCGGGCAATGGCCCGTGAGGCCGTCGAGACGGTCCTCAAGCTGTGGGACGACCCCAAGCCCGGCAAGTACGAGAGCAAGTGGTGGAGCTTCACCGTGCCCGAGCCGGTCGACAGCTTCGGCCTGCGCATGCACCTCAAGCCTTACCAGAAGCCGCATCCGCCCATCGGCGTTGCCGGGGTGTCCGAGAAGTCCGACACCCTCACCCTCGCCGGCGAACGCGACTGGATACCCATGAGCATCAACTTCGTCCCGCCTCGCATACTCACCAGCCACTGGAAGTCCGTGGAGCAGGGCGCCGCTAACGTCGGCAAAAAGGCCGACCGCTCCCGCTGGCGCATCGCCCGCGAGGTCTTCGTCGCCGACACTACCAAAGAGGCCCGCGACGAGGTCATCAACGGCATTATGGCCCGCGACTTCAACGAGTACTTCCTCACCCTGAGCAAGCACCTCAAGGTGATGGACCTGTACAAGCACGACGTGAACATGCCCGACTCCGAGGTCACCGTCGAGTGGCTGGCCGACAACGTCTTCATCGTCGGCTCGCCCGACGAAGTGGCGGCGAAGATTCGCAAGCTGTACAACGACGTCGGTGGCTTCGGCGTGCTGCTCACCATGGGCCACGAATGGCAGCCCAAAGACAAGTGGGTGCACCACCACGAACTGCTCATGAACGAAGTAATGCCCAAACTCAGCGACTTAAAATAGCGTTTTGAAGGCCGAATACGAGCCTTCCTAGAAAGCCCTTACATATGTCTATACAGCCCCGCGAGGTTATCGTCGTCCAACTGAACCAGGGGCCGACTATCGTCCGCGCGCTCGAAATCAAGGCCACGCAAGTCTCTATCGCCCTCGGCCGCAACAAGCAGGCCCGCGTGCCCAACAACCGCGTGCTCTACGCCACCGGCCTCACGTCCGCATCCGACGGCGACATCGAAAAGCTCCGCACCGATGCGCGCGCCGTCGCCGACGGCCTCGATTTGGAAGAACTGTGGCAGCTTCTCAAAGACGAGGGCATAGCCTTCACGATGGACGATTTAGCCGGACTACACTGGGCCGCCGAGCCGACCACGGCCCAGAAAATCGGCCTGCTCATCCACCTGGAAGAAACGCCCATCTACTTCGAGCGCGACGCCGATAACTACACCGCCCGCTCCGCCGAAGCCATCGAGGAAACCCGTTCCAAGGAACGCAGGCAAGGCGAAAAACAGGCCGCCCGCGGCACCCTGATGGAGGCGCTGGACAACGGGGCGCTTCCCCAACCTATGAACGAGCACCACAAAACGCTGCTCCTTCACCTGCGCAGCTTCGCCATCAATGGCGACTCGTACTCCAAGCGTCAGACGGCAAAAGATTTGCTGGAGTACCTCGGACGCGTCAGCCGCGAGCCGCAGCGTCAGGCCTTCGAGCTACTTGAGGCCGCCGGTGTGCTGTCGCTGGACGAACCCATCGAACTGGAACAACGCGGCATTCCCACCGACTTCCCGGATGATGCCCTGGCACACGCCGACGAAATCTGCGCGGCGGCGCCGTCACCGGACGAAGGCCGTGTTGACCTGACTCATTATGATGCCTTCACGGTGGACGACATCACGACTACGGACCGCGATGATGCGTTGTCTGTCGAGGTGATGCCTAGCGGCAGGTTCGAGATTGGGGTGCATATCACCGATGTTGCCTCGCTGGTGTCGCGAGGTAGCCCTGTTGATGCCGAGGCCGACAAGCGCATGGCCACGCTGTATCTGCCCGAGCAGCGCATCGGGATGCTGCCGCCGCGGTTGGAGAGTGAACGGGGCAGTCTCGACCCGAATCAAACGCGTGCCTGTATAAGCCTGCTGGTGCAGTTGAATGGGGACGGCGAGGTAGTGGATTCGGAGGTTGTGCGGTCGGTCATCGTGAGCAAGGGGGCGCTGTCCTATGATGAGGTGGATACCGCTATTGAAGACTCCTCGGCTTCCCGACATGAGTCTCTTGCAACGCTGTATAGGCTTACGCGGCGGCTACGGGAGCGGCGGGGTGAAGCGGGTGCGATGCTGCTCGAACAGCCGGAGATGGTGGTGAAGGTGGCATCGCCGGACGACATCGAAGTTGAGGTTATCGGGCGGGGCAGCCCGTCGCGAATGTTGGTCTCCGAGTTGATGATTCTGTACAACAGCCTGCTGGCTGAGTTCTGTGTTACTCACAACTTACCCGCACCGTACCGCGCTCAGAAGGCTCCGTGGGCGTCCGGCGCGGAGAGGCCGATGGTTTCGCCGGACATGCCCGACGGGCCGTACAAACACTTCCTGCTCACCAGAGGACTCTCACCTGCCGAGTTGAGCACGACGCCGGGGCCGCACTCCAGCCTAGGCGTGAAGGCGTACGTACAGGCATCCTCGCCGCTCCGGCGCTATCCTGACCTTGCCCTGCAGCGTCAGGTCTCTGAGTTTCTAAGCACGGGGAAGGCCGCCTATACGCCCGACGAGATAGCGTCGGTGGCGGGCCGGGCCGATGTGCAGCTTCGCGAAATCGGCGGAATCGAAGAGAGCAGAAAGCGGTACTGGTTTCTGAAGTATCTGGAGCAAAAGTACCTGCAGTCGGGGCATCACGACTTCCAAGCGGTGGCACTGGACACAGACCGCAGGGGGCCAGCGGTGCTCCATCTGCTCGATTATCCGTTCAGGGTGCGGGCGGAGCTGGGGTCTTCATGCGAACCGGGCGACAGGGTCACGCTACGGCTGCACAACGTAGACCTGTGGCGGCGCGTAGGCAATTTTACCTATGTGGGAAGTTCTACGGCATAGTCCGGTTGAACCTTCCTTCGCGAGGTGGTAAACATAGTCCACCACAGAGAAACACGAGGTGACGGCATGAACATCGGCGTAGGGCTTCCGGCAACCATCCCGGGCATAGATGGACGGCTCATCGTGGAATGGGCGAAGAAGGCCGAAGACCTGGGATTTTCTACCCTGGGCATCGTGGACAGGACGGTGTTCCCAAATCACGACGCGCTTGCTTCGCTCGCCGCCGCCGCGGCCGTCACCAGCAAGATTCGACTCATGACCACGGTGCTGCTCACGCCTCTTTATAACGAAGTTTTGCTTGCCAAGCAGATAGCCACGATATCTTCGATATCCAATGGGCGGTTGAGCATGGGGCTGGGCATCGGCTGGCGCAAGGACGACTTCGACGAGACGGGAAGCGTCTATTCGGGACGCGGACAACGCTTCGAGGGTCAACTCCACGCCATGCGCCGCATCTGGGAAGGCAGCAAGCACGCTGCGGGTGGGGGGCGCATCGGACCGATACCCAAAGACGGCATCGAGGTGCTTATCGGCGGACTGAAACGCGCGGGCATAGAGCGGGCCGGGCGACTGGGCGACGGGTTTCTGGCCGCACCGGGCACGCCGGACGAGATGCGGGCCAACCACGACATTTTCATGAACTCATGGAAGGCCTCCGGACGTAAGGGAACTCCAAGGTGGTCATCGGGGATGTACTACGCGCTGGGGGATGTGCCGCGCGGTCTGGACTATATGGCCGACTATTACGAGTTCGCGGGCGACGAGATGAAGAAGTTCCAGGACGACATGATTTCGACGCCTGACCGCGTCTGGAACGCGGTCAGGGACTACGCCAAGTTAGGGATAGACGAGCTGCTGTTCCACCCCTGTGTGCCCGACCTGAAGGAGCTGGACCTGCTGGCCGAGGTTTGTTTCTCCTAGCGCCGCCACCAGTACTCCTGCCCGTTGTTAACGCTGCCTGTTTTCAACTGCTCCCACACTTCGGCAGCCTCACTTGTGAGTAAGGATTTCTGCTGTCCCTGTACACGCTGACCGCTGGATGTGGTGAGGGTGGTGGCCTGGTTGATGGCGACGACATTTCCCGCCAAGTCGAACATGGGGCCGCCGGAGTCGCCCGGGTCGACGTCCGAGTCGGTTTCCAGCCCTCTAATGTTTACGCCAACCACTTCGACCATTGTGGTAATGACCCCCACGCGCACGCTGGGGAAGCCGACGTCACCAGAAGAATAGCCCACCGTCATGATGGGTTCCGCCGCGTCTTCTCTGGTCACTCCGCGTATCGAAAGCGCGGGCAGGTCTATCTGCAGCCTAATCACGGCAAGGTCGCGCAGGCGGTCGGTACCTGTGACCTGGCCGGTCTGAAACTTTGCGTCCCCGTTCTCGTCCACGTAGTGAATGGTCACCTGGGTGAGTGAGGTCACCACGTGCTCGGCGGTGAGTATCCATCCGTTCTCGAAGACCCAGCCCGTCCCGTGTCCCTGCGGGGTCTGCACCTTCACCACCGAACGTCTGATGGATTCGTAGGTGTTGAGGAACTGGGGCGAGGGGGTTGGTGTAGGTGGGAATACGACCGGCGTCGGGGTTGGCTGCGGGGTTGGCGTGGGCTGGGGGGTCGCCGTGGGAACGGCGGG
>JAQBWG010000051.1 GCA_027625225.1 Chloroflexota bacterium
CCAAACCCAACTGCTGCCCAGAGTCCGCATTAATCAGTCCACTCCAGGCACTTTAACTGGTGTCCTCAATGGATATCGTGTAGTAGTAACTAGAAAGTTCAAGCGGCAATTCGAAACCAGTATTGATGGCTCCCCGTGGGCCAGAGTCCCAATGTCTTTCGCAGAGACAGAACTTAGCTGTTCTGTGAACCGCAAGACCAATGGTCAGAACTCCGAGACTGTATCACAAGCCATTTATCGGGAACTAGCGAATAAATATAACTCCAGTGATGAGAGTGTTTCGTTTACTCCCCTCTTGTCTCAAGAAGAATCAAGATGAGTATTGGAGCTGCCTTAATCCGCTGTTTTGAAGCCGACCCGAGCCGAATATTCGGAATCCAAGACCTCTGTCAAGGTATAGAGAAGCACTACGACCTCTCGGACTTC
The DNA here is from genome assembly GCA_027625225.1 of Chloroflexota bacterium. Taxonomy (GTDB): domain Bacteria; phylum Chloroflexota; class Dehalococcoidia; order Lucifugimonadales; family VGZR01; genus VGZR01. The sequence continues at coordinate 427 of JAQBWG010000051.1, forward strand.
CAACGCGAGTTAGACCCAAAGCATCCACAACCTCGATATCATCATGAAGTCCGAAGCGAAGTTAGAAAGTTAGTCAAGGCAGGCTACATTCGTCGGTTATCACGGAACCAATATCGAGGGCTTTGACCTAGGCCCTTTCCAATCGAATACTCGAATCCCATCACCCCCGCTCCAGCCGCTGCGCCGTCTCCGCCTGCTGCTGCACCGTTGCCCAGTCGTACGTCATGGGGATGTCCTCGACGTTGCCCCACGTTCTCGCCTGGTCTGCGTAGTGCGGACTCCCCGGATGCCCCGATGCGCCCAGTGGCACCACCCAGCGCGACTTTTCCCAGTCGCTGGTGTCGAAGATGTACCGCGCCACCGACGTGGACGTCAGCACAAACGGTTCCTGCGGTGAGAACGTCGCCGCCTGCGGTGTATCCCCATCGCCGCCGATGGGCACCGTCGGAGGGTCGAGCAGCGCCACCGCCTGCGGGAACGACACCGACAGCGTGTGCCGTGGCCGCGTGTAGTGCACCTTGCCCCACGTCCACGACGCCATGTCCTCGCCGTGCCGCTTCGTCAGCATCGCCACGCCCTCTTTCAGCGCCTCCGCCAGCACTTGCGGCCAGGTCGTTTTCGGGGGAAGGACCGACGTATCGCCCTCCTTTGCCTTGGCCACGAACACAGCCTCCAACTGACGCATGTGCCCCGGCACCGCCCGTCCGCCGCTGTCCAGTACTTCGTCCGCCAGCGGCCCCAGCAGGTGCCGCACCAACCGCTCCTGCAGCTTCAAACGGAACGCCGAGTACACCGTCGCCGCCACGCCGCCCGCCTCCATTTTGAAATCCCAGCCCTTCAGGTGCTCCATCGCCCGCTTCGACCGTTCGTCCGCTGGGGTAGTCTTCAGTAGCAGCGGCACCAGCGCCTGCGCCGGCATGGACACCCGTTCCGCGTGGACGCTCCGCATGTCCGCCACCGTCGCCTTCTTGATGGCGTCCAATCGCTCGTAGATGCGGCGGTAGCGATACTCCGGCGCGTAGTCCAGCGACAGGTGGTAGGGATAGTCCTTGCCCGCGATCTTGTTGTTCGCCGTGACCAGATAGCCGTTGGACGGGTTTTTGATGCGCGGCAGCTCCTCGAAGGGGATGGAACCCTCCCACTCGTGCTTGCCCGTCCAGCCCGGCACCGGCAGCCAGTGGTTCGCCGCCGACCGTATCGGCACCCGCCCGCGGTTGAGATACCGGATGTCCCCGTGTACGTCCCCGAACGTAAAGTTGTTGCACGGGTCGACCCACCCCCGCATGGACTCCTCCATCGCGTCGGCGTTAGCCGCCCGCAGCATCGGCGCAATGCTCTCCGCGAACACGTTCGGCCCGTCCAGCGCCGTGTACTTGAACGCGATGCCGTGCCCGTTCTTTGGCTCGCCCAGGATCACCGGCCCGTGCTGCGTAACTACGACCTCCACCGCCACGTCCTCGCCGTCCCGAACCTTCACCGTCTCCTGCTTCGTCTTCGCCTTCTTCCACTTGCCCTTGAACTCGTACTCCGCACCACCCTTCCTGAACCGCTCCATATACAAATCCTGGTAGTCCGACATCGCGTGCGTCACGCACCACGCCACATCGGCGTTGTGGCCGAAGTGCGGCATCCCCGGAAAGCCCGGGAACGCCAGCCCTATCGCGTCGAACTCCGGGCACCGCAGCCGCACCTGGTAGTACACGTTCGGCGTATCCAGCCCCCGGTGCGGGTCGCCCGCCACCAGCGGCTTGCCCGACGCCGTCCGGCTGCCCGACACCGCCCAGTTGTTGCTGCCGCCGTCCACCTCCGACAGCCACTCCACGTCCCGCCGCAGCTTCTGGAAGACCGCCAGCCCGTCCGCCAGCGCCCCGTCGTACACCGCTCCCGGCGGCACGATGACCATGTGTCCCGGCAGGTAGCTGCCGTACAGCGACGCCGTCCGCTCCGGCCCTAGCACGTTCACCATGCGCGCCCGCCACAGCTTCTCCTCGTACCCACCCATCGTGATGTGCCGCATCTTGTACACCGCCAGGCAGTCCCACGCACGCCACCGCTCCGGCTTGCCGCCCACCAGCGCGTACTCGGCTGGAAGCGTCTTGGTGGATTTGATGAACGCGTTCACGCCGTCCGCATACGCATCCAGCATCGCCTTGGCCTCGCCGTTCAGCGCCCGGTAGTCCCGGCGCACCGACGCCTCGATCTGCAGCTTCCGCATCAGCACGTCGCCGTCCACCCCTGACTTCCCCGCGAACTCCGCCCACCGGCCGTACGCGCGACGCCGGTCGTAGTCCATGTGCCACAGCCTGTCCTGCGCCGTCGCGAACCCCTGCCCGAAGAACACGTCGTGCGTCGTCGTCGCGTTCACATGGGGGATGCCGTAGCCGTCGCGGACGATGTCCACCGCGCCGTCGAGGCCGGGGAGTCTATACGTGGACGTCGTATCGGGGAGCGCGTGTTGCAGGTCTTGTTTCGTGAGCGTGGATGCGGACATAGTCACCACCTAGAGAGGAGTCGTAGAACGCCCGCAGTATAGAAGTCTTACTAAAAGCGGTCAACGAACCGGAACTGTGTCTGATTTGAATCACGGATGTGATGAAGCGACACCCCTGAAGCCCCTTCCTCGTAGAAGAAATTCCTCGGCCTCAGAGTAGCGCTAACACACGCGCAGGGTTGGACATCCGTACCCAACCCTGCGCGTGTGTCTGTTTTTCTTGAGGGGTCTGGGGAGCTCTTTTTGCGAAAAAGAGGCTTCTCAGAGGTAGTTACTTCACCGTCCCGTTCTTCAGGTCGAGCACCTTGTCCGCCAGCACCGCGAACATCGCCCACCCGTGCTCGTGCCGCGTCGTCGCCTCCAGGTCGGGCGCCACGTACCAGTCCAGCGTCACGTGCTTCGACCCCAGCTCCTCCAGCAGCGCCAGGTCGTCGCGCACCTGCGACAGCCTCCCGATACCCATCACCCGGTCGTCGCCCGCCACCTCCGCGTCTGTCAGCTTGAGCTGGATGCGCGGACACAGCTCCGGCGCCGCCCTTCCCGCCTCGTCCGCCATCTGCCTGAGTTTCGCCGCCCGCTCGCGTATCCACGGCCGCGTGAAGTTTATGGGATGCCACCCGTCGCCCAGACGCACCGCACGACGCATACCCGCGTCCGTGTTGCCGCCCACCCATATCGGCGGATGCGGCTTCTGCACCGTCGGCAACGCCGCCACGTCCCGGAACGACACCGTCTCGCCCTCGTACGACACCGCCCCCGTCCCCGTCCACAACGCCTTCATCGCCTCGATATACTCATCGGTGATCTTCCCCCGCCTCTCGTAGTCCAGCCCCAGCGCCGCGAACTCCAGCTTCGACCAGCCCGCGCCCACGCCGAAGATGAACCGTCCCTTGCTCATGTGGTCGATGTTCGCCGCCAGCCGCGCCATCAGCACCGGATGCCTGTGCGGCACCACGATCACCGTCGTCCCCAGTGTCACCCGCCGCGTCTTCGCCGCCAGCCACGCCAACAGCGTGAACGGATCGTGGAACGTCTCCGGATACATCTCCGCCACATCCGGCGTCACCGCCACGTGGTCCGACGCCATCACCGAGTGATACCCCAGCGCCTCCGTCATCCGCGTCCACCGCAGCAGCGCGTCCGGATTCGCCCCCGGCCCGAAGTTCAGCAGATTCACCCCAACTTGCATGCTTATCCCTCGCTATTGATTTGTTACTTACGCCCCGATTCGCTGGTATCATACCTCTCTATGCAATCTGACGACTCATCCAACAACGCCATCGTCGTCGAAGGCCTGGGCAAATCCTTCGGCGACGTCACCGCCATCGAGGACATCTCCTTCGAAGTCCCCCGCGGCACCGTGCTCGGTCTCCTCGGTCCCAACGGCGCCGGCAAGACCACCACCGTCCGCATCCTCACCACACTCATCAAAGCCACCCGCGGCCACGCCTCCGTCCTGGGCATAGACGTCTCCCAGAACCCCCAGGCCGTCCGTGAACGCATCGGACTCGCCGGACAGTACGCCGCCGTGGACGAAAACCTCACCGGACGCGAAAACCTGCGTCTTATCGCCCGCCTCACCCACCAGCCCAAGAACACTATCGAGGGTCGTGTGGGCGAGATGCTTGAGCGCTTCGACCTCGTGGCCGCCGCCGACCGACCATCGCGTACCTACTCCGGCGGCATGCGGCGCAGGCTCGACCTTGCCGCCGCCCTCGTCCACCGTCCGCCCGTGCTATTTCTCGACGAGCCCACCACCGGACTCGACCCATCCAGCCGTAGCGACCTGTGGGACATCATCGGCGAACTCGTCCGCGACGGCACGACCGTACTCGTCACCACCCACTACCTCGACGAGGCCGACCGCCTTTCCGACAACATCATTGTCATAGACCACGGTAATATCGTCGCTCAAGGTACCGCCGACGAACTCAAGTCCCGTCTCGGCGCCGTCGTTATCGAACTCACCCTCGCCGACCAGGCTCAGGCCGGCCGGGCCCGCGACGCCCTCGCCGCTATCGGCCCCAGCGAAATAGATACCCACGGCAAATCGCTCGAACTCAAGGTCACCAACGGTACCCAGGCCCTCATGGACGTCGTCCGCATCCTCGATAAAGAGAACATCACACCCGTCGACCTCGGCGTCCGCGAGTCCACCCTCGACGACGTCTTCCTATCCCTCACCGGACGCAAGGCGGGCGAGACCAACGGGACTCCCGAAAGCAGCCCTATCGCCGGAGAAAAAGCATGACCGCGCCCGTCACTGTAAAACCCACACCCATCATCCAGCACATCGCCTGGACCATCTCCGACACCATCGCCGTCACCAAGCGCAACCTCATCACCTACGTCAGGCTGCCCCAGTTGCTCGTCTTCTCCAGCATCCAGCCGGTCATCTTCGTCCTCATGTTCCGCTACGTTTTCGGTGGCGCCATAAGCGTCCCCGGCGGTTCCTATGTGGACTTCCTCATGCCCGGCATCTTCGTTCAGACCGTGGTGTTCGGGGCCATGAACACCGCCGTCGGACTCGCCGAGGACCTGCGCAAGGGCCTGCTCGAACGGTTCAGGTCACTGCCTATGTCCCGCGCCGCCGTCCTCGCCGGACGCACCCTCGCCGAGTTCGTTCGCAACATCTGGGTCGTCGCCCTCATGTGCGGTGTCGGGTTCGCCGTCGGCTTCCGCGTCCACACCGACCCCTGGGTATTCGTGAGCGGACTGGCCCTGCTGCTCCTGTTCGGCTTCGCCCTCACCTGGGTGTTCGCCTTCGTCGGCCTCTCCACCGGCAACGCCGAGACCGCCCAGGCTGCGTCCTTCCCTGTCATGGCCGTGCTCGTCTTCGCATCGTCTGCCTTCGTCCCCACCGAGAGCATGCCCGGCTGGCTACAGGGCTGGACCAACAACCAGCCCGTGTCCGTCACCCTAGACGCCGTCCGCGCCCTCTCCATCGGCGGCCCCACCGCCTCCAAAGTCCTCACCTCGGTGGCCTGGTGTTTCGGCATTCTCGTAGTGGCCGTGCCCATCGCCATCTGGCGCTACCGCACCAAAGTCTAGCGCCCTCATTCCGAGCTAATCGGCGAATTCCGAGGCACCGCGTTTCTCTAAAGCCCTGCTTTCTAAATCGATTCGTCCTGAGCTTGTCGAAGGGCGCGCAACGTCTCTCGTTACGGCAGAGGCACCGCATTTCTCCAAAGTCCTGCCTTCTAAATCGGTTCGTCCTGAGCTTGTCGAAGGGCGCGCAACGCCTCTCGTTACGGCAACGGACAGGTACCTGAAATCTAAGCCTCATCACAACCACCCCGTTTCCGCCTGCAACACCAGCAACCCCCACGACATTGCCATCGTCGCCACCGTGACGATCACGCCCGCCTTGGCGAACTCCCGGAAGCCGATATGCACCCCGTCCTTCTCCGCCACCTGCGCCACGATGAGGTTTGCCACAGCACCCATAAGCGTCAGGTTCCCCGCCAGCGTCGCCGCCGACGCCAGGCTCAGCCACAGCAAGTCGCTCCCCTGCGGCGCCACCACCGGCGCCATCATCACCGTGAACGGCACATTGCTCACCACCTGCGACAGCACCAGTGCCGTCCCGTGCACCCATCCCACACCTGCGGCGTCCGGCCCCAGCCGCACCGACTCCACAAAATCGGTGAAGAACTCCTGCTGGATGATTCCACCCATCACCACGAACAACCCCGCGAAGAACAACAGCAGGCTCCAGTCCACCCGCTTCAACAACCCGTCCGCCGACGGCAGATTGACCAGAAGAATAACCGCCCCGCCGATAAGCGCGATGACCGGCAGCCCCACGCCCGACCACGTGCTGGTAGCGAACGCCGCGATAACCCCGACCGTCACCACAGGCGATGCGTATGGCTGCAACCCGCGCTTCGAAGGAGTCAGTGCCGTGGTTTGTTCCTGAGCAGATTCAGTGGAAGATTCGGTTGGTCGTAACTGCTTTCGGAACACCCACCAGATGACCGCGACCAGCACCATGCCCGACGCCTCCGTAACCGGCAGCAGGTGCAGCGCGAACCGCTCGAAGGCGATGCCCGACTGCAACGCGACGATGACGTTCTGCGGATTGCCCACCACGCTGGGAACGCTGCCGATGTTCGACGCCATCGCCTCGGCTATCAAAAAAGGGACAGGTGAAAGCCGCATCGCCCGCGCAGCCACAACCACCAGCGGCGTGAGCACCAGCACCGCCGTATCGTTCACCAGCACCGCGCTTGCCACGCCCGTCACCACAACCACCGCTACCAGCAGTGTCAGCGGCCCGCGCGCCTTGCCGAACGTCAGCGACGCCGCCCGCTCCAAGTACCCGTCCCGCGACAGTCCCGCTACGACTACCATCATCCCCAGCAGCAGCCCGATGGTTCCCCAGTCCACCGCCCCTATCGCCTCGTCGAACGACAGCACCCCGAACGCCACCATCGCCACCGCGCCCGCGAACGCCGCGGCTGGGCGGCTCACCCGCTTCACGAAGGGTAGCCGCGTCAGTGCGATGGCGACGTATGTCGCCGCGAAGATAACCAGCGCGACTATCGCCAATCGCTTTCCTCCAGCAGACTAACGACCCTTATTACCTCTCGGCATTCTCCCCACCACTACTCTTGGGCTAGCACTACCTCCGAATAGCCCCTTCTCGCAGAAGAGATTTTCTTACTGTTCGGGGACACCCGATATCCCGATGGGCGTGGGTAACTCCACCCATGTCCATCGGGATGCCTGGGAGTTTTTCTGGAGGGGTAGGGAGAACCTCTTTTTGCAAAAAGAGGTTCTCTGGAAGGCCGTGCTATTTGAAGGTCAACGCCCGTGCGGGATTATCAATCAGAATCGAATCCACCTGCGCCTGGGTAAATCCGCGCTTCTTGAGGCGCGGCGCGATGCTCTCCAGGATGTGTCCGTAGCCGTGCCCGCCATTCCGCTTCCAGTACCAGGTCAGACAGTGGTCCTGCGCCACCACCACCTGCCCCAGATGACCCTCCGACGCCACGAACTCCAGCATCTCCATCCGCTGCACATCAGACGGCACCCCGCGCGCCTTCACGTGCACCCCGAACCCCGTCTTCTCGTTCCCGAACACATCGAACTCCATGAAGCAGCCCGTCTGCGCCAGTTCCTTCAAAATAGCGTTGTCCGAAATGCGCATATCCAGATGTCCGATGATAGCGCTCTCTACATCCAGACCCACTTTGGTCATGACTTCCAAAATCTCCAGCGGCGCACGCTGGTGGTGTCCGGGATGGATAAGCACCGGCGCGCCCGTCTCCACGCTCGCCCTTGCCGACGCCCGTATCACCTTCTTTTGCGTGTCCGTGAGCGGATACACGAACCCAACCTCACCGATGACTCCGCTCTTGATGCCCGTGTTCTTCACCCCGACCGTGATGTCCCTGACCAGCTCCTCGACGATGTCGTCCTCCGGTCGCGTGTCCATATCCGTCGGATACGACACCGGCACGTAGTAGCTCCCGCCCATGATGACGTGCAGGCCCGACGCCCGAGATATGCGCGCCAGCGCCAGCGGGTCGCGCCCAATGGTGATACTCGTCGCGTCTACGATCGTCCCGCCACCCGCCAGCTTGAACTCCATCACCTCCTCCAGCGCCGCCTGCTCGTCCACTAACATCTGGCTCTCCCGGTTGTGCAGCCAGTTCGAGTCCAGCTTTCCCAGGATGTCCATGGTCACCGGCGCGTGCTCCAACGCCCGCAGGCTCGCCTCCTCCGGCATCACGAAATACGGGTCCGTCGCGATGACAAGATGCTCGTGCGTCTGGGTCGGCCCCAGCACCGCAGGGTCAACCGGCCCCAGCACCGTCATAGCCTTGCCCGACATCACAGACTTTTTGGACATCGCGTTCCTCCCGTCTAAAAATCCTCAACCCCGCTCGTCCTGAGCTTGTCGGAGGGCGCGGAATCGAGGCTGGCATATGCCGCCGCGATTGTATGAACCGCCGTCTCTCCCGTCAAATCACCCCCAGGGTGTCCCGGACATCTTCCGGCATCCTAGCGTCTAGTGCCGGAGCATCACCTGCCCGTTATAAGGCACACAAAGACATCATTTACTCACCTACGAAAAAGTGTGCCGGGGCATCATAAACACAAGAGCCGTCCATAGCTGGACGGCCCTCGAAAAAAGACATCATTGGTCGGGGTGACTGGACTTGAACCAGCGGCCCCCAGTACCCCATACTGGTGCGCTACCAAACTGCGCTACACCCCGAACCAACGGCTAGCATAACACAGGCGTCGAGCCCCATCAATCAGACTCCACTCCCAGTAAATCCTTCAGTATCAGCACCGCCGCCGCCTTATCCAGCGGATGGTTATTGTTGCCGCACTTGGGCGAATGGATACAACTCGGGCAACCTTCCTCGCACTTGCACTCTTCGATAACCTCAAGCGTCGCATCCCATAGGCGTTCCATGATTTCGTAGCCGTGCTCCGCAATACCCACACCGCCGGGCTGCCCGTCGTGGATGAACACCTGCGGCCGACCGGTGTCGGGGTGCAGCGGCGTGGAGATGCCGCCGATGTCGGCCCGGTCGCACATGGCGAACAGGGGCAGCAGGC